>NZ_BAAGXV010000010.1:0-35906 GCF_054779655.1 Pontibacter brevis | reverse complement strand
CAACTGCTGCGGCAGGGCTGCCATAGAACAGGAAAGCGGTATAGAGAAGCCTCTACACCGCTTTACCGTATCCGATTGGCAATGGCCAACATCCTCAATGAATTTACCGCCTACTCCCGGTTAAAAAGTTCGGGATGAGTCATGTATAGGTGCTTATGCATGGTTTAGCTACCAGCAGTTCGTCCCGCTGGGACTAGAAGCTGAACAAATACCGGTTTTCGTCAGTTTATTTTCAACTACAAGTTATAGTCAAACACAAGTCACCATAAAGAACATCTCTATGCCCTGTGTCTTTCGTACTTAGTCCTAGGGCAGATATGGGTGAAAATTCTATATTTGCATAGCACGCATTTTCACTAGCTAAAACAACACTATGGCATACGAATCCGCAGGAGCTCCTGATTACTTCAACATCGACGACCTGCTTACCGAAGAGCATAAGCTCATCCGGCAGACCATGCGCGACTTCGTGAAGCGCGAAATCTCCCCAAACATTGAGCAGTGGGCGCAGGAGGCACATTTCCCGTCTGAGATTGTAAAGAAGTTCGGAGAAGTGGGAGCCTTCGGCCCGACCATCCCGACAGAATACGGTGGAGGCGGCCTCGATTATATCAGCTACGGTATTATTATGCAGGAGATAGAGCGGGGCGACTCCGGTATGCGCTCTACGGCTTCGGTGCAGGGCTCGCTGGTGATGTATCCTATTTACAAGTATGGATCAGAAGAGCAGCGGAAGAAATATTTGCCTAAACTGGCTAGCGGCGAGTGGTTGGGCTGTTTTGGCTTAACAGAGCCTGATTTCGGTTCTAATCCCGGCGGCATGGTAACCAACATCAAAGATATGGGCGACCACTACCTGCTGAATGGAGCCAAAATGTGGATTTCAAACTCTCCGGAGTGCCAGGTGGCCGTGGTGTGGGCGAAGAACGAGGAAGGCCGCATCAAGGGCTTGGTTGTGGAGCGGGGCATGGAAGGCTTCTCAACCCCCGAAATTCATAACAAGTGGAGCCTACGCGCCAGCACCACCGGCGAACTGGTATTCGATAATGTGAAGGTGCCGAAAGAGAATCTCTTTCCTAACGTTGATGGCCTGAAAGGCCCGCTTGGCTGCCTCGACTCTGCCCGCTACGGCATTTCGTGGGGTGCCATTGGTGCCGCTATTGACTGTTATGAGTCTGCCCGCAAATACAGCCTGGAGCGCATCCAGTTCGATAAACCAATCGGTGCCTTCCAACTCACGCAGAAGAAACTGGCAGAAATGCTGACAGAAATTACAAAAGCGCAACTGCTGGCCTGGCGCCTGGGCACCCTCATGAACGAAGGCAAAGCATCAACGCAGCAAATCTCCATGGTCAAGCGCAACAACGTGGATATGGCCCTGCGCATCGCGCGCGAAGCACGCCAGATACATGGTGGCATGGGTATTACAGGGGAGTATCCCATCATGCGCCACATGATGAACCTGGAGTCAGTAATGACCTATGAGGGCACGCACGATATTCACCTGCTGATTACAGGTGCAGACATAACGGGCATTCAGGCCTTCAAATGATCTACACAGGGTTTGCTAACTGTATTAGATTTATGAGGGGTAATTATAAAATAATTAGCAAAAAGAAGTAAATTAGTAGGCTGAAATGGAGCAAAATCAGAGCTGAAACTGTTACCTTTAAGTAGAGCAGGAGCTGTAAGAAATTAGAGAATACACAATGAGAGAAGATTACCTCACTGGCGAAAAAGACCATATGACGCCAGTTGAACGCGATATCGATAAGGCGCTCCGTCCCCTGAGCTTCAGCGACTTTACAGGTCAGGCGAAGGTGGTGGAGAACCTGAAGATATTTGTAATGGCGGCAAGGCGCAGAGGCGAGGCCTTAGACCACGTGCTGCTGCACGGACCTCCGGGACTGGGTAAAACAACGCTGTCTCACATTATTGCGGCAGAGCTAAACTCCGGCATCAAAATGACATCCGGACCAGTGCTGGATAAACCAAGTGACCTGGCAGGTTTGCTGACAAACCTGGAGCCGAACGATGTGCTGTTTATAGACGAGATTCACCGCCTGAACCCTATAGTGGAAGAGTACCTGTACTCGGCCATGGAGGATTATAAGATTGACATCATGCTGGATTCCGGTCCGAATGCGCGCTCCGTACAAATCAGCCTGAACCCGTTTACGCTGATCGGGGCCACCACGCGCTCTGGCCTGCTGACAGCGCCATTGCGTGCCCGCTTTAGTATTAACAGCCGCCTGGAGTACTATGATTCAGAGTTGCTGACATCGATTGTAAAGCGTTCGTCGATGCTGTTAGGTGCTCCTATACACGACGATGCTGCGTTTGAAATTGCCCGCCGCAGCCGGGGTACACCGCGTATTGCCAACAACCTGCTGCGCCGTACCCGCGATTTTGCGCAGGTAAAAGGCGACGGCACTATCTCAGTTGACATTGCGAAGTTTGCCCTGCATGCGCTGGATGTGGACCATAACGGTCTGGATGACATGGATAAGCGCATCCTGCTGACCATTATCGACAAGTACAAAGGCGGCCCTGTGGGTATCTCCACCATAGCAACAGCCTGTGGCGAAGAAGCAGAGACAATAGAAGAAGTGTACGAGCCGTTCCTGATTCAAGAAGGTTATATTAAGCGTACTGCCCGCGGCCGTGAGGCGACGGAGGCTGCCTACAGGCACTTAGGGAAAATACCGCCGCAGCAGATTACAGGCGGCGGCTTGTTTGACCAAACTGAAAATTAATAGCTGTTTGTGATTACGTTTATTTAAAAAGCAGGCCCCGGGCCTGCTTTTTTATTGCCACTCAGTAAAGCAAAGCGTGTGACTTGCACAAGCACCAGCGGGAGTTGCGCACGCCACAAGACCATCCGCCAGGTGCCATGGGTAAGAAACTAAGGTTTTTCCGCCGCTGTTGTGTGTTTTCACCAACAGCTTCCTGGTAGCTTCACTCTCTAAAAACCTCGCAGCCTGCGGACGACTGCAGGTTATGGATTTATTTTACCTTAATTTTGTTGAGAAACAGCGACTAGAGTTATAGATTTTGAATAAAGAGAAATACACACACCTGATAAAGCAGAGGGCGAAGGAGCTGGGGTTCATGTACTGTGGCGTCTCGAAGGCCGAGTTCTTGGAGGAGGAGGCTCCGCGCCTCGAGCGCTGGCTGAACCAGAACATGCACGGGCAAATGCACTACATGGAAAACCACTTCGATAAGCGCCTGGACCCACGCCTGCTGGTAGAGGGTGCAAAATCAGTGGTGTCGATGTTGCTGAATTATTTCCCGGAGGAGACGCAGCCGGAGGAAGGTACTTATAAGATATCCAAGTATGCCTATGGTACCGACTATCACTTTGTCATTAAAGACAAACTGAAAGAGCTGCTGTGCTATATAAATGAGGAAATAGGGGAAGTAGGCGGCCGCTGCTTCGTGGACTCAGCCCCGGTGCTGGACAAGGCCTGGGCAAAAAAAAGCGGGCTTGGCTGGGTTGGCAAGAACAGCAATCTTATCACGCCGCAGGTAGGTAGCTTCTACTTTATAGCAGAACTCATTATTGACCTGGAACTGGAGCCGGACGGTCCCATTAAAGATTACTGCGGCTCCTGTACACGCTGCCTGGATGCCTGCCCGACAGGTGCTATTACAGAGCCGTATGTAGTGGATGGAAATAAATGCATCTCCTACTTCACAATTGAGCTAAAAGACCAATTGCCGCAGGAGATGCATGGAAAATTTGGAAACTGGGTGTTTGGCTGTGACATCTGCCAAGATGTGTGCCCCTGGAATCGCTTTAGCAAACCGCATCAAGAGCCTGCCTTTGCGCCACATCCTCACCTAAAGGATATGAAGGTAAACGATTGGCAGGAACTGACGCAGGAGGTCTTTTCGCAATTATTCAGAAAATCAGCTGTAAAGCGTACCGGCTACAGCGGTTTGCTGCGTAACATTCATTTTGTGGAGCAACAACCAGAAAATGAGTAATCCTCCTGGCTTAAGCCACCGTTGCTCTGGAAAATACCTTGTTTAGGATAACGAGGTACATTCCTGAAAACTGATCGTAACACCACTGTTTGAGTTGCTGCAGTTCTTCTGCTGCCAAAACTTTAAAAGCCTTTCTCAGCTCTTTTTCAAACAACATTTTATCAAAACTAACTTTCAATAAAATTGTCTTAATGTACTCAAGCATTGTTTTCTGAAAACTTTAAGTTAACGTGTGTTATCGGGTGCATTCTTTATACGGTTCAAAATTACAAAAGTAAGTGGTCACTTACAAGTTTATGTAAGAAATTTTAGATCTTATGTAGCAGGAGTAATAATCTGAAGGGAAAATAAGAGTAGCAATAGGCTCATAAAGAGAAAGATAGGGCCCGGAACGGGGTGTGAAAGTTTGTGATATCATGCTCTGGAAAAGGTCTTCCCAGTAGGAGTGTAGCAGGTTTGAGAGCACAGGAGGCAGGGCTGCAAGGGAAACTTTGAGCAGCTTTTCCTATTGCAGATTTGTAGTCCCATCAGCATGGTGTGTGCTGAACCTGGGAGTCTGTTTTAAAAGCCTGGCAAGGAAAGCAGGCTGTAAAACAGAGAAAGCCGCAAAATGTGGCTTTCTCTATCTGTCTTAAAACTTAAAACTGTTATGCTATAAAAAGACCTGCTATGTCTAAAACCGCGCTCATTGATAGCGGCTCATCAAAGGCTTCTGTTACACTGGCGGCTGCAACGCCTGATACGGCAGGCACATCTACTCCAGCCTGCATTGTCTGCGCCTCACCGGCGTATACAGCTTGTGTTGGAGCTGGCATTCCTGCACCACGCTCATCACCTGTAATCCAGCCTTTCAGCCCGCGTATTCTGCGTACGACAGCAGCATGACGTGCCTCTACAGAATGAATTTGCAGCGCTGCCGTCAGCACATCACTGTTGCTTACCAGGTTTGCTGCCTGCCCTTTATAGGCACGTACACCCGTATCCTCAAAAGCCTGCGACAGTGCCAGGAAAGTCTGAGGGTTTGTGTTCCAGTCACTAAACGCCCCACCGGCTGAGAAGTCGAATGTTGGTTCATTTACCGGAGTGCCACCGGCACTGCTGATAGCCGACTTCAGGAAGTTGACGTGAGCCAGTTCGTTATCGCGAACCTCTGAAAAAAATGCTCTGTTATCGCCCAGGTTAAGGCCTGAGGAGGCAAGGGCCTGGTCGTAAAAATTATACTCCAGGTATTCCAGCGTGAGGGCATAATTCAGTACATCCATAATGCTGTTGGAAGACTGGCCGTAGGCCTTCTTGAACATGCTTCCCATTGCAATCGGAACAGCGGCAAGGGCTACTTTTTTGCCAAAGCTTCCGAAGTTACTCATGGCACTACGGCGGGAAGAGAGGCGGTTGTATACTTCCGGATCTACTTTCTCAATGTCCTTTATTATCTTGAATATGTTCATGACTGTTCCTCCTGCTTATTTTGGTAAGTTGCTGAAATCTAATTCTGTGGTAATAAACGGTGCGGCGGCCATAAGCACTTCACTTGGCATCATGGCACGATCAAGTCCGTTGTTGTCGATAAACTCTTCCCCGAAGCGGCCGTTACCCGCAATAAGATCGTCGATGGCGGCAGCATGGCGTGCTTCTACCGATACAATTTTGCCGGCAAGCAGCAGGTAGTCCAGGCCTGCGCCTGTGTCAGTAAGCAGCTTGCCTGCCCCATTGTAAGCGGCTACACCCAGGTTTTCGAAGGTTTTGGCAGTCTGCAGCACACTGCTCTTGTCGTTGAAGTTTACGCTGCTGAAATCTACCTCCAGGTCAGGTATGGCGTTGGAGCCTAAAGCGGTCTTAAACAGTTCGCGGTGGGCCACTTCATGAGCTTGCAGGTCCTGCATGACCATCATTTCATCAGCAGAAAGCGCTGCTGTGGAGTTAGCTACCACAGCGGTGTAAAAAGCTGCCTCCAGTTGCTCCAGCGCATAGGCATAATTCAGGATGCCAACATCACCGGACCCCAGATCCACGGCTCCGTTCATAGGCGGTTTCATATCATCTTCCTTATCACAGGAGGTGGTGAGGAGAAGTGTGGTGGCGGCAGCCGTAGCGCCGGCATACCGGAAGAACATGCGTCGTTGCATAGGGGCGCCAAAAGACTTTAGCAGCCCTCCTTCGTTTTCCTGAGGCTTTGTGGTTTTAGACATAATTTTATTTTGTTAAGATGGAAAATCATGCAGATACATTGGCCTGTAATTTAAAATGAGGGCTTCCGCTACCTGCTGTTGTGGAACAACCTACGAGGGAGGGGGTAGTACCGGATTGCACGGTTCTCAAGAAGCTTGAGAATAAAATGAAAAATTATTTGTGCCTGCTGCTGGAGTACCGGTGAAGCGTGTGCTGAATAAAAGACACCTTTAGAGGCCACAGGAGAAGCAAATAACTTTAGAGAGAACTAAAATAGAGGCAGGCAGAGTTAGCCTTTTAATGTACTGTGGGCTTAGAATATTCTTGAATTAGACTTTTTAGGGCCTCAAAACTGCGCTTCGGTATATCATTCCTGTGGCTCAGTTGCGTTGTGAATTTTGAGCACGTCTACCAGTTAGTGCTTTAATTTATTAAATTTGTTTTTTATAAAATATAATCCAATTGTGCCGTTGCGGCATCTGCTTATGCGGATCTGTGTTCTTCTGTTTCTTCTTTGTGTTGCTTGTGTTGTGCCGGCCTGGGCGCAGCAGATCAGCCTGGAGCTATCGAAGAGCCCGCTGCCCCTTAACCAGTACTATACCATCTCTATTAAGCTGCAGGATCAGCAGCTGAAAGAATACTCCCCTTTCCCGGAAATAGAAGGTTTCAAGAAAAGTAACAGGTACTCCTCCACCAAAACCATCATAACAGGAGGTAAAACAACCACTATCCTTACCATCACGCAGAATTATGCGCCACTGGAAGAAGGAGAGTATGTATTAGAGCCTTTCTCTATGCAGGTGAACGGGAAAACTGTGCAATCGAAGGGTATGACGATAGAGGTGACGCCGATGCAGGAGAATGCAGTAGAACCACTCAATTTTCCTGACCTTATTTCAGAAGAAGAGGAGCCTCTGGAAGCAGATGAGACAGAGTTTATTGACAAAGATGATAATGCTTTCCTGACTGTATACACAGATAAAAAGGAGGTATTTGTAGGCGAAGGCATTAACGTGGTGCTGTACTTTTACCTGGCAGAAACAGATCAGCGCCTCCTGGACTTTTATGACTTTGCTAACCAACTGACAGCAATCATGCGGCAGCTAAAGCAACCTAATACCTGGGAGGAAACCTTTGATTTCACGGAAATCACTCCTGAAAACGTTACCGTGCGGGGAAAACCATACCTTCGCTTCAGGCTATACGAGGCGGTGCTGTACCCGCTGAACCTGGAGCCGCTCCGTTTTCCACAGCTGAAACTGCAGATGATTAAGTACAAGGTGGCGAAAAATCCCAGCCTCCTGGCAGAGGACCGACAGGAAGGTTACAAGGTGTTTTACTCCCGGGAGCGCGTTATACCTGTAAAAGAACTGCCCCCGCACCCGCTGCGCGATGTGGTGCCGGTTGGAAATTACAGTTTAAGCGAGAGCCTGTCGAAGAAAAGAGTGGCTGCAAACAAAAGTTTTACTTATCTTTTCGAGATTAACGGTGAAGGCAACCTGGCTGCCATTATGCCGCCAGTGCCGGAGGCGCCACCAGGGCTGGAGTTTTACCCGCCTGATGTGCGGCAGGATGTAACAAAGCGTGCCGGTAGAGTGGTGGGCTCTAAAACCTTTGCCTATACCGTGCTGCCACGGGAGCCGGGGCAGTACAACATGGGCAACGTGCTGCAGTGGATTTATTTTAATCCGACCACAGCCGCTTATGATACCCTGCGGCCTTCGCTGCAGGTGCAGATAACGGGTGCCCGCGGCAACGATGCCTTAGTCCTTTCCAGAGATTTGGGATCTTTTTACAATATCATCGAAAACGAAGACAATACGTTGGTGGATGTACACTTCTTCGATACAATTAAGCGCTACACCAACATTATTCTGCTGGTGCTGCTTCTTGTGTCAGCCTTCGTTTTCCTAAAGAAATAGAACATGAGCAACACGTACGGAAAGCTTTTCCGCATCACTACTTTTGGGGAGTCGCATGGTGCGGCTGTGGGTGTAATAATAGATGGCTGCCCTGCTGGCCTGGAGGTAGACCTGGAGGAAATCCAGCACGCGTTGGATCGCAGGCGCCCGGGACAGTCTGCTATTACAACACCCCGCAAAGAGGAGGACAAGGTAACAGTGCTTTCCGGTATTTTTGAAGGCAGGACACAGGGTACGCCGATTGCAATGGTCGTGAACAACAAGGATCAGCACAGCCATGACTACAGCCACATACAGCACGCTTTCCGCCCGTCGCACGCCGACTACACCTACACGGCTAAGTACGGTACCCGCGACTACCGTGGCGGTGGCCGCAGCTCAGCCCGTGAAACGGTGGCTCGTGTGGCGGCAGGCGCGCTGGCAGCCAAGCTGCTGGAGAAGTACGGCATCAGCGTAAAGTCTTACGTGTCGCAGGTGGGCAAGATAAAGCTGCAGAAGCCTTACACCGAGCTCGACCTGAACCAGATTGACTCCAACATCGTGCGCTGCCCTGACGGTGCCACGGCTTCCCGCATGATTGGCTTGATAGAAGATGCCCGCGACAGCCTGGACACGATTGGCGGGGTAGTGAGCTGTGTGATACAAGGTGTGCCAGCAGGATTAGGAGAGCCAGTTTTTGATAAGCTGCACGCGGAACTGGGCAAGGCCATGCTCAGCATTAACGCAGTAAAAGGCTTTGAGTACGGCAGTGGCTTTGAAGGCGTGAAAATGCGCGGTTCTGAGCACAACGACCAGTTCTACACAGATGAGGAGGGTAACGTACGTACCCGCACCAATAATTCCGGCGGTATACAAGGCGGTATCAGCAATGGGCAGGATATCTACTTTAATGTAGCCTTCAAACCGGTAGCCACTATTCTGCAGCCGCAGCAAACTATTAACGATGCCGGAGAAGACGTCACGCTGAAAGGCAAAGGTCGCCACGACCCCTGCGTATTGCCACGTGCTGTGCCTATTGTGGATGCCATGGCCGCACTTGTGCTGGCTGATTTCCTGATGCGCCAGCAGGCAAACAAGGTGTAGCTGTAGACCTTACAAAAGCATAACTGGTTTCTGGAAGCCTCCTGCAGAGTAGCACTTTACTTGCAGGAGGCTTTTATATACCCTCGCTGCAGCCGCATTAACTGCTGGAAACATGTGTAAAGCTGCTACTCCTGTGATGAACCTGTGCCTGTGGTAAATCCCTATAAACCAAAAGGCCACCCTGGAAACAGGGTGGCCTTTTGGTTTATAGGGATTTACCGACTTAAAACAGGCGCAGGTGAACTACTAAGTACCAGATTAAGATAAGTGCTGGTAGCAGGAATGGAATTGAATAACGCACGATGTATGCGAAGAAAGTAGGCATTTTTATACCTGCACTTTCAGCGATTGCTTTCACCATGAAGTTAGGCCCGTTACCGATGTAAGTGAAAGCCCCGAATAGTACGGCTGCCAGTGAAATAGCCTCCAATAGTACAAGGGTTGCCGGATCAGCGCCTGTGCCGGTGGCGAATTGCCGTACCTCTATCACACTGTTCTGAGCCATGTCATACTTGGCCATAGCCAATGACAGGAAGTTGGCATAAGTTGGCGCATTGTCCAGGAAGCCGGAAAGCGAACCTGTGGCCCAGTAAAGGAAGGTAGGCGTGATATACTGCGAAAACTGTGGCGCGGAGGCAATTTCTGCAGACAGTTGCAGAGCCGGCATCATGGTAAAGAAGATACCGAAGAACAGGAACACCACCTCCAGAATGGGGTGGAAGTTAAACTGGTTACCAGCGAGGGCTGTTTTGCTGGAGAAACGGAAGCAAAAGAAAGCCGCTGTTAGCTGGATGATTTCACGCAGGAAGGAAAACTTATTGCCGTCGTACGCAATGTAAGGCAGGCCGTCTATTACGTTGGGGTCCAGGAAAATAGCCCCGATGATGATTGCTAACCAGAACAGGTTGCGCTTGCCACTTACATAAAACTCTGTCTTCTCTTCGTTTTTGGCTACCACATCAGGGCGTGGAGTAAATGCTGTTTCTTTATTGCGGCTGTCTACTATGTAAAAGATCAGGCACAGGATACTGATTGTCAGTATCCATGGCAAAAACAAGTGCTGTAGTGTCCAGAAGAACGGTACACCTTTCAGGAAGCCGATGAACAGGGGCGGATCACCGAGAGGTGTCAGCAAACCACCGGCATTACTTACAATAAAGATGAAGAATATGATTTGGTATGGCTTGATGCGGTGCACATTCAGGCGAATAAACGGACGAATCAGGAGTAGAGAAGCTCCTGTTGTACCCACAAAATTGGCCAGTACAGCACCCACAGCTACCAGAGCCACATTCATAAGTGGTGTGGCATTGGCATTGATGTTAATGTAGATTCCGCCCGCAGCGATGTAAAGTGAGCTCAGCAGAATAGCGAAAGAGGCATACTCCGCCAGCGTGTGGGCTGGCATATGATAATCCTGTAGTATAAAGAGGTAGTATGCCAGCACCGTAAGGCCAAGTGTTACGGCTACAATTTTATAGTTATGCTCCCAGAAGTGCCCGAAGAAAATTGGACCGGCGGCAATCATGCCGATTAGAATCAGGAAAGGTATTATCAGGAAAACTGGAAGCGCATGCTGGGCCTGCGCCAGCAGAATGAAGTTGGTTAGCATGTTTAGAAAATGCGGTGTTACGTCAGTTCAAATTTGCTTGCGGTGCAAAGATACGTTTTCTGAAGTAATTAGCTAATGAAACCTGACTGCTGGAGGTTGCCGCCGTGGCTGGTAAGGCGGTATTTTAGCAGTGGAGGTAAATGTGAAATGAGAAGGCTTTTCCTGCATGCGGAGGAGGATGCGATACGCATAACATCTGACTTCAAGGTCAAATTTTACACGTATCGCAAACTTTTTGTATTTACAACTCCTATGATTTTTTAGGTATATCCTCTGGTGCAGTGTTGATATAGGTCACTGGTATATTTTCATCTTTTACTACCTCATCGTCATCATGCTTTTTACCTGAAGGTTGCGTTGATGAATCCGGTTTGTTCTGATTGTCAGAGACAGTTCCTTTCATTTGATTTTTATCTTCTTCCTTCCTGTTCTCTTTATTTTCCATGATATTTTCTTTCAATTTAGATTTGTACTCAGTTGTAGGTAGCATACGTGTTGTAATGCAAATAGTATTGAAAACAGGAGGAGCGGGCATTGAAAAATGGAGAAATCAGGTTTAATTTACGTATTAAAACAGCGTGTTATTCTGTTTTTACTGTATCAGTACGATTTTATACGTAGTTATTTACTGCACTACGCTTTATAATATAATTGTACTTTGCTTCTGTTATTTGTGCTCCTAAGTGCTATAAAGCAGCATAGCCTTCCTTGCTCCTGCCATAAAGAAGGCGTTTTGGGAGTGGGAACAAGATGAGCTTCAGAACGGATCGGACAAGGGTGCTGATTGCCGTCGCACCACATCGTACAACTCGGCAACTGTTACGGCTTTGCTACTTATCAGAAATATTGATTAATTTTGGAAACTTAAAGGTATAGCCTTAGGTTTTAATATAAAACAGAGAAATATCATGATAGAAAATAAAGAACAAGTAGTTTCTGTATACGCAGAAGCTAACCCGAACCCGGAGTCAATGAAGTTTGTGATGAACGTGCAACTGTTGCCTGAAGGCCAGAGCGTGGATTATCCGAACCTGGAAAGCGCACTGGAGTCGCCGCTGGCGCAGGAGCTTTTTAACTTCGATTACGTGTCACGTGTTTTTATTGCAAGCAACTTTGTGACAGTTACAAAGGGCTCAGATATTGAGTGGGTGAAGCTAATCCCGGAACTGCGTACGTTCCTGAAGTCTTATATTGAGGCTGGTGGCCCGGCCTTCAACGAAGGTTTTTCTGTGGCCAAGCCTGAGACTACCACAACCGAAGGCGGAGCATCAGAAGAAGACGCGGCAATTTCCAAGAAAGTGATTGACCTGTTAGAAAACTATGTGCGCCCGGCTGTGGAGCAGGATGGCGGTAACATCACTTTTAAGTCGTACCATGATGGCGTTGTAACGGTGTTCCTGCAGGGGTCGTGCAGTGGTTGCCCTTCTGCCACTGTAACGCTTAAATCCGGTATCGAAAACCTACTGAAGCGCATGGTGCCTGAAGTAAGAGAGGTAGTTGCTGACGGTGTTACTATCTAAATCAGACTATTTTAATTTAACTATAAAAGAAGAAGCCAGCCCTGTAAAGGGCTGGCTTCTTCTTTTATCAGTATTTAGGGCGCAGGTGCGAGCTTATAGCCTTTTCACCCTATGCTTAGGTCGCCAAAGTCCTGTTAAAGGGACAGGCACAGGTCGGGGACTGTCCGCGCTTCGATTCGTATGAAACAGCAGCATTTGCCTGTATATAAATGCCTGCTGCCTGTTGCAGCGGGTATGATTGGCTCGGGAACGATTGGTATGTTTTAAGCTGTCCCTGTGAAACAGCATATTGTCATTATAAAGCTGCTGGTACAGAGAAGGAGGTCCTACCATCATTCAATAAGGAATATGGGGCTGGACAAGGTTGTGAGTTTGCACCAGTGGGAGTATGAGCAAGACCATTAAAACAGAAAAAGCCCGGGACGATTGCCCCGGGCTTTTTCTGTTTTGGTTTTAAACCCTTAGCGGGCTGTCTGTGCAACCTGTGCCGAAGTGGCAGGTGTTTTTTCTTCTTTTACAGTATCCACTACAATTGGTGTAGCAATGAACAGGGAAGAATACGTACCGGCCAGCACACCGATAATCATCGCCAGTGAGAAGCCACGAAGCACTTCGCCACCAAAGATAAACAGAATCACCACCACCAGGAACAAGGTCAGGGAAGTAATGATGGTACGGCTGAAGGTGCTGATAAGGGCTGGGTTAACAATGTCTCTTATATGGGCACGTGGGTTATCATACATGTATTCACGCACACGGTCAAAGATTACCACGGTATCGTTGATAGAGAAACCGATGATGGTCAGAACCGCTGCAATAAATACCTGGTCTATTTCATAAGAAATACCAAACAAGTCCAGGATAGCAAATACAGCGATAATCATCAGGGCATCGTGCAATAAAGCTATCACACCACCCAGCGAGAACTGCCATTTTCTGAATCGAATCATTACATAAAGGAAGATACCTACCAATGACAACAGAATCGCAATCAGGGCAGTATTCTGGATGTCGTCGGCTATGGTGGCACCTACCTTGGAAGAGCTCAGTATTTCAGGGTTCAGGTTGCTGTACTCCTGTAATCCGCTCATGAGAGCTGCCTCTACCTGCTCATCAGCCTGTATGCTCTCATCATCTGCTAACCAGCTTGTAGTAATTTTCAGGCGGTTAGGGCTATCATATGTCTTCACCTCAGTGCCCGCTTCCTGGAAATCGTCAGAAAGGGCCGTACGTACATCAGATGCCGGAACAGCCTGGTCAAGCTCTACTACATAAGAACGGCCACCTTTAAAGTCAACGCCCAGGTTAGGACCACCGTTAATGTACATCGCCACAAAGCCAAACACCAGGATACCCAGCGAGAATGCATAGGCTGGCTTTCTGTACTTCATCACATCGAATGTAACGTTTCGGAACATTTTGCCGGAAAGCAGCGTCGAGAACGACAGTTTACCACCTTTCTTGAATGTGTTTTCAACAAACACTCTTGAAATAAATACTGATGTAAAGAAGGAGGTTACGATACCGATCATCAGCGTAATGGCGAAGCCTTTTACAGGACCTGAACCGAAGAAGTAAAGGATAAAGCCAACCAGGAAGGTTGTTACGTTCGCATCTAAAATAGTACTGAAAGCTTTGTCGTAACCCTTGTTGATTACCTCACGCATCGATAGTCCTTTCAGCGACTCTTCCCGCATACGCTCAAAAATCAGTACGTTCGCATCTACGGCCATACCCAGTGTAAGCACGATACCGGCAATACCAGGCAGTGTAAGCGCAGCATTGAACTGTGCCAGCACACCCAGGATAAAGAACACGTTGAAAAGAAGGGCTAAGTCAGCAATGAAACCGCCACGGCTGTAGTACGCAATCATGAAGATAACCACAAGCGCGAAACCGGCCAGCGTAGAAATCAGACCCTGGTTAATTGCTTCCTGACCCAGAGAAGGACCTACTACGGCTTCTTCCACTATGCGGGTAGGAGCTGGCATTTTACCTGCTTTCAGGATATTGGCTAAGTCCTGTGCTTCTTCTACAGTAAAGTTACCGGAGATAGAGGAGCTTCCGCCTGTAATCTCACCCTGTACAACCGGAGCAGAGTATACATAGTCATCGAGTACGATGGCAATCTGGCGGCCTACGTTGTCACCTGTCAGGCGAGCCCATTTCTTGGCACCTGTCGGATTCATAGTCATGCTGATTTCAGGGCGGCCTGTCTGGTCAAAGTCCTGACGAGCATCATTGATAGCCTCACCGGTTAGGGGAGCCTCGCCTCCACGGCCTTTCTTGATAGCATAGAACTCTACAAACTCCTGGCGGTTATCGCCGGCAACCGGCTTCACACCCCACAGGAACTTCATGTTAGGAGGGAACATGCCACGTACTTCCGGGCTGCTGAAGATGTCGTTGATTTTCGCTGTATCACGCACGTTGGCACCAATACCGCCAGGCATCTGTGTGAACAGGTTAGCCAGCACGCTGTTTTGCTGTGCGTTAGCCAGGGAGTCAAGTGTTGAGCTTGCTGCAACTGCTGCAGCGCTGTCTGTTTGAGTAGAAGCGATGGCAGTTGTGTCGGCAGCAGCAGAATCAGTAGCAGCAGCCTGTGCCAGTACATCACCTGCAGCATCCTGTACTACAGCGGCATCGGCGGTAGCATTATTAGGGGTAGCATTTGTGTTAGTAGCAATGTTCAGTTTTCCGGCGCGCTGCTGCTCATCCAGGTACTGGCCCACCTGTACAAAGTAAGGGCTGAACTCCTGCGGCGACCATACTTCCCAAAACTCGAGGTTCGCCATACCCTGCAACAGGTTACGAACGCGGTCCGGGTTATCTACACCTGGTAGCTCAATCTGGATACGGCCTGTGCCCTCCAGGCGCTGGATGTTCGGCTGCGTTACGCCGAATCTGTCGATACGGGTGCGCAGGATGTTGAAAGAACGGTCAATGGCGTCCTCCACTTCAGACTCGATAACTTCAATCACCTCCTCGTTAGTAGACTCATAGCTGATTCGGCCACGGTTCGCCGTGTTGGAGAAGATGCGGCTCAGGCGGCCGTTTGGCTCCACCTCACGGTAAGCCTCAGCAAAAAGCCTTGTAAAGCGCTCTTGGCTGTTTTTTTGTAATTCCTGCGCACGGTTCAGGGCTTTCAGGAAGTTAGGGTCCTTGCTGTTGCCAGACATGGAGCGGATGATCTCAACAGGAGACACTTCCAGCACCACGTGCATACCACCTTTCAGGTCGAGGCCAAGCCCAAGCTCGTTCTCTTTTACCTCTTGGTAAGTCATGCCCAGGTAAACAGGCTCTCTCGAAACAGAATCGAGGTAACTCTGCCGTCTGGCAGGGTCAATGTTGCCTTGTGCATCTGTGGCATAGGCCTCGGCCTTGCTTTCCACGCTGCGGGCAACAAAAGAGAAAGACAGGTAGTAAAGGCAGAGCACCGATACAATGGCTGTCAGAACAATTATTAACGTTTTATTCCGCATTTTTAATTAATAATAGAATAGATATAATTGAATTTGGTTGATTACTATAGATTTCCCTTTTATAGGCAACTATAAAAAGCAGCAGATGCGTTCCGTTGGCTATGCATTACTAGCCTGCCAACGCGCAAGAAATTAGCAAAGGGAATAATAAACGAGGGAGAAGAGTAGCCTAGGGGGCGTTAGGCTGAATAGTGATAGGGAAAATACGGGATACAAAACCGATACCTGGAGGGATGGTGGTGTAAGCCGGTAATAGTTCGTCAGTTGGCTTGGCAAAGGATGGCTGCTGCGGCAGTGGCACTGTAGCCTGCTGCAGGTTAAGTGCCACAAAGGAAGTGGTCGCCTCCAGTGATACCTTCTGCTTAACAACTGTCTTGTTCTCTGAGGCTGGGGCCGTCGCCAGCCTGGAATCAGCCTGCTGCGCCGGTACGGTTGCCGCTGATGTATACGCCACTACTTCCTGGCCGTTGAGCATAAGCGCCCACAGCAGGGTAAAAGACATCAGCAGATGCTTAAAGTAGTAGGATATAGTTTTCGTGTTCGGCATTCGTAATGTATTGCTTACAAATGTAATGCCTTTTTATCTGAAAAAAGAAATCATTAGCGGTTTATATCTATAAATCGCTTTACATCATGCTTTTTGCCGATAAGGATCAGAATATCTGAAGGATAAATGATGGTGTCAGCCTTCGGAACACCGATAATATGCTCCACCTGCGTCGGTTTTCCGTCTAAGATTTCCTCGAAAAAGCGTTTGATGGTGATGAGGTTAATGTTGTACTTCTCGCGGAGTGATATTTTAGCAATGCTGCGGTTGGCGATGTTTCGCGGTGCGTTAATCTCCACAATCTCGTAGTTGTCGGGTAGGGGCAGGAAGGTGCGGATACTGGGCTGCAGCAGGCGCTCAGCCACTGTTTTACCTACCTCACCCTCCGGCGACAGAATCTCCTGCACACCCATTTTCTCCAGGATTCGGCGCTGCTGCTTATTAGAGGCACGCGTAATCACACGCTTCACGTTCAGCTCCTGCAGGTTTGCAGTAGTTATCAGCACAGCCTCAAAATCTTCGCCAATGGCCACTATTACGGCATCCAGGTCCTGGATGTTCTGCGCCTCCAGTGCACGGATATCGGTGGCGTCGAGGGCAACGGCATAAGCAACTTCGTCTTTGATTGCCTCTACATGGTCCTCATTATAGTCGATAGCAATCACTTCGGCGCCACGCTCTGCCAGTGTGCGGGCAATGGAGTTGCCGAATATGCCCAGTCCGATTACAGCAAACTTGTGCCTCATGCTTTTATTTTCGCGTTTAAAAATGTCGTCAGCACCTCCAGCCCCCTCTCAAAATGGTTGTTGTTCGGGATAACAATGTCGGCGTCGTTTTTATAAGGCTTGATGTATTTCTCGTACGTCGGAGCCACATGGTGGGTGTAGCGGTATAATACGTCTTCCAGGTCGTAGCCCCGCTCTATGCGGTCACGCACGATGCGGCGCTGCAGCTTAATGTACTCCTTCGCATCGATGTACACTTTCAGGTCCATCAGTTTGGCTATCTCCTCGAAGTAAAAAACAAAGATACCCTCTACTACCACAATCGGAGCCGGTTTGAACTCTAACTGCTTTGGCACTACGTTTGGGTTATTGAAAGTGTACTCAGTACGGTAAACAGTCTCTCCCTGGCTTAGCTTCACGATGTCGCGGGCGTAGGCCGCATCGTCGATGCAGGAGGGAAGATCGAAGTTAACGACTCCGTTTGCGTCTTTGGTCTGGAACTCGCGTGATTTGTAGTAGTTGTCCTGGGAGACCAGGCAAACGTTTTCCGGTGCGAACGACGTGAGTAGCTGGTTCAAAAAGGTCGTTTTTCCTGAAGCACTACCTCCTGTAATCCCGACAATAAATGGCTTTTGCATAGGAAGCTATGGTTTCAGGCTACAAAATTACGACATAATGCAGAACAAGACCACAGGCTTTTCATTTTTTTGTAAAAAACGGGTTAGAGTGCTTTTAGGAACGCCACGAGTTGCTGCACAGCACGCCCACGGTGGCTGATAGCGTTTTTCTCTGCAGCACTCATTTCTGCGAAAGTGCGGTCATAGCCGTCGGGTACAAACACCGGGTCATAGCCGAAGCCCTTGTCCCCCTTCCACTCCTTGCTGATGGTGCCTTCCACAGTGCCCTCAAACTGGTGCTCCTGGCCATCCAGTATAAGTGTAACAGAAGTGCGGAAGCGGGCTTTGCGGTTCCCGTGTGGTTCCAGGTTCTGCAGGAGGAGTTGAATGTTATCGCTGTCGGAGCGTTGCAGGCCGGCATAGCGGGCGGAGTATACGCCGGGGGCACCATTCAGGGCCTCTACTTCCAGGCCGGTATCGTCGGCAAAACAGCTTACCTTATAGTTCTGCCACACATACTCCGCCTTTTGCCTTGAGTTGCCTTCCAGCGTATCCTGTTCTTCCGGCAGTTCTTCGTGGCAGCCAATATCCTGCAGGCTCAGCAATTTGTACTTACCCTCCAGCATCTGGCTCACCTCGGCTAATTTGTGTTTGTTGTTCGTAGCAAAGCAGAGTTGTTTCATGGTAAAGATGTTTATTGGTTATTGATACGAGAGGATAGTATTATGATGCCTTTGCCATGAGTTTATTTCCACAAATACCCACCGAACTTTAAAGCAATTAATAATTACCAACTACCAATCAATGCAGGTAAGCCCCGTACTTTTCCTCAGTCAGGTACACCATAATGTGGTCATTCAAAGTGGTAGCCAGTGAATAGCCGGTGTAGGTAGATGCTACGGGGTAAAGCGGGTGGTGACGGTCTACCAGTGTGGCAATTTCTACCTTTTTCGGGTTATGAGGCAGGAAGGTGTTTAAAGTATAAGCCAGCGTTTTGCCTGTGTTCAGCACGTCATCTACCAATACAATCACTTTGTCTGTTAACGATGACTGTTCAGGCGTCATCACAATTGGTTCGCTGAGCGGGGTTGTCTTGTTAAGGGTAATGTTCAGCAACGCTACCTGGATAGGAGAAATATGCTGCAGCTTTTCAGCCAGCATCTGCGCAAGGGTATAGCCGTTTTCATGAATGCCTGCCAACACCAGTTCCTTCTCTTCAAAGTTCTTTTCGTAGATTTGGTACGCGATGCGCATGATTTTCTGCTCAATCTGCGCCTTGTCCAGTATCAGGTTCTGTTGTTCTAGTTGTGGTGTCATGGGTAGTAGGATTACGGTTTACGCTATCAGAAGCAGATGCTAAGGCAAATTTAAGAAGAATTTACCTTAGCACTTCGTTTAAATCATATGCAAAATAATTTAGTATGAAGGTTTTACTTTTAGGAATTATTCGTAAATTTGCAGTCCGAAAGAGAATTAAGGTTAATTAACGTTTATAATAATGAAAAAAGGCATTCATCCAGAATACAGAGAGGTGGTTTTCCAGGATACATCCAGCGATTACAAAATCATCACTCGCTCTACCATGACTTCTGATGAAACCATCACCATGGAAGACGGCAAAGAATATCCGGTTATCAAGGTCGAGGTTTCTTCTGCTTCACATCCATTCTACACTGGTAAAAACCTGTTTGTGGATACTGCAGGTCGTATCGACAAGTTCAAGCAGCGTTACCAAAAGAAATAAGCGGTTTATTCCGGTTAAAACGTTTCAAAAGAAAAGTCTTCCTGAGAATATCGGGAAGACTTTTTTAATTTTGTGCCTATGAATATCATCCTTTTCGACGACCCTGCCATACGGCAGAACCTGCTGCCCCTCACTTTCACAAGACCAGTGGCCGAAATTCGGGTCGGTATAATGACGATTGCAGAGAAATGGAGCACCTATATGGGGGAAACTGTTTCTTACCTGACTCAGCCTTACCTGCAGGAAAAGTTTAATACGCTTTTCAGTACGCACAACCTGTACATCAACGGAGCTGTCTGCCCGGATGAAAGCATACTGAAGGCTGTGCGGGAGCTGAAGATGGGAGAAGCGCTCTATTATAGCGACACGCTTATTGCAGTGAATGGCGATAACCTGGAGGCCAGCAACATAGAAGAACTAGTTTCTTATACTGCCTCTAAAAAGCAGGAGTGTGATACTTGTACTATCATAAAGGACGTGTGGGATATATTCCTTAACAACGGCCAGCAAATACGCAGCGATTTTAAAGTGCTGACGCAGGACAGGCAAAGCCAACCCGTGAACGACAGGCATACAATGGTGTATGCGGAAGAGAACATTTTTATAGAAGAGGGCGCTAAAATTCGTGCGGCTGTACTAAACGCGGAAAACGGACCCATCTACATTGGCAAAAATGCGCAGATACACGAAGGGGCTGTAATACGGGGGCCTTTTGCCTTGTGTGAGGGCAGCAATGTGAACATGGGCGGGAAAATGCGCGGCGATGTAACCGTTGGCCCTTTTTGCAAAGTAGGCGGCGAGGTAAGTGCCTCTGTCATTATCGGGTATAGCAACAAAGGGCACGAAGGCTTCCTAGGTAACTCCGTGATAGGGGAATGGTGCAACCTGGGCGCCGATACCAATACCTCGAACCTGAAAAACAACTATGCAGAAGTAAAAATCTGGAACTACGCCAAGGGTGGGTTCAAAAGCACAGGGCAGCAGTTTTGCGGGCTTATTATGGGCGACCACAGCAAGTCCGGCATCAACACCATGTTTAATACCGGTACGGTGGTTGGCGTGAGCGCCAACATTTTTGGTGCGGGCTTCCCGCGTAACTTCATACCTTCATTTAGCTGGGGCGGAGCCGCTGGTTTCGAGACATTCCAGCTGCGCAAAGCCTTTGAGGTGGCCGAAAAGGTAATGGAACGCCG
This sequence comes from Pontibacter brevis, assembly GCF_054779655.1. Classification (NCBI taxonomy): domain Bacteria; kingdom Pseudomonadati; phylum Bacteroidota; class Cytophagia; order Cytophagales; family Hymenobacteraceae; genus Pontibacter; species Pontibacter brevis. Next base: position 15,299 of record NZ_BAAGXV010000010.1, on the reverse strand, counting down.
GAATGTTCCTTTCTCTGATGTAGAGAAAGCCATACTTCACCATGTGTTCGAGCAAACACAGCATTTTGCAAAAAATTAGTCGCCAGTCGTGGATAGAGGGGGGAGCGGTTGTATCAGTTGCTTCTATTGGAGTCAGGCGCATACTCTCACTTATCCTTTCTGATTTTTAATTTCTAATTCCTCAGAAGTGCAGTTTTCAAACATCATAGGGCATCAGGAGACGAAAGCGTTGTTGCTGAAGTCGGTGCAGCAGAACCATGTGGCGCATGCGCAGTTGTTCCTGGGGCAGGAGGGGAGTGCTAACCTGGCGCTGGCGCTGGCCTATGCCACGTACATCAACTGCGAGAACAAGCAACCTGAAGACTCCTGCGGCACCTGTGGCAGCTGCGTGAAGATGAACAAGCTGGTGCATCCGGACTTCAACTTTGTGATGCCTGTTACGACTACCAAATCGGTGAGCAAGGACGCCCTGAGCAACAAGTTCATGAACGAGTGGCGTGAATTTGTGCTGACCAGCCCCTACCAGGGCCTGAACGAGTGGATGCAGCACATTGGCGCTGAGAACAAACAAGGCAATATCTCCAAAGACGAAAGCCGCCAGCTTGTGAAGCTGGTATCGCTGAAAGCCTTTGAGGGCGCATACAAAATTGTGGTTATCTGGTTGCCGGAGCTCATGCACTCTTCTGCGGCCAATGCCCTGCTAAAGCTATTAGAGGAACCACCGGCTCAAACGTTGTTTTTACTAGTGTCGCAGTCGGCGGAGAAACTGCTGGCTACCATAACCTCGCGTACCCAGATTATGCAGGTGCGCAACTTTACTGAGCAGGAGGTGGTAGCATACCTGCAGCAAAAGTTTAACACCGACGACACCACAGCAAACCAGATTGCACAGTTGGCGGAAGGCAACCTGAACGCGGCTGCCAAGCTTACCACAGAAATCAGCAGCGACTACTTCGTATTCTTTACAGAATGGATGCGCCACTGCTACAGCTATAAGTTCGGGGAGCTGATAGATATGAGCGATAAGTTTCAGACGCTGGGGCGCGAGAATCAGAAAAACTTCCTGCTCTATGCGCTCAACCTGTTCCGGAAGGTGATGCTATTTGGTGTGGATGGTTCCCTTATCTCGTTTTTACCGCCCGCTGAGCTCGATTTTGTGCAGAAGTTCTCTAAGGTGATAACAGAAGCAAATGCAGGGCAACTGGCAGAGGAGTTAAACCAGGCGCATTACCACATAGAGCGAAACGCAAACCCGAAGATGGTATTTGTAGACAGCTCTATTCAAATAGCAGGTTATCTGCGTAAAGGTTAAGGATTATATGTTGATTGTTAATCGCTGGCTATTGGTGCAGTGATTGATTATAGATAATTATTTCATGGCAGAAAATATTTTAGATAAAACAATACGGATAGGCACACGCGGGAGCAAACTGGCGCTGTGGCAGGCCGAAACGGCTGCTGAAAAGCTACAGGCTGCAGGCCTGAAAACGGAGTTGGTTATCATCAGCACAAAAGGAGACCAGGTGCTGGATAAGTCGTTGGACAAAATTGGCTCCAAAGGCGTATTTACAGAAGAGCTGGAGGTAAGCCTGCGCGAAGGCACGGTAGAAATTGCTGTGCACAGTGCGAAAGATGTACAGTCCACCATTCCGGCTGATTTAGAGCTGATAGCATTTATGGAGCGTGAGCAGGTAAACGATGTTATCCTGAGCTTTGACCCTGACTTCAAGCTAGAGCGTGACAGCAATGCGAAAATCGGGACCTCCTCTACACGCCGCAGGGCACTGCTGAAGAAGTACTACCCCAACGTTACCACGGCCGAATCAAGAGGAAACCTGCAGACGCGCCTGCGCAAGTTGGAGGAAAAACAGTTTGATGCCCTGATGCTGGCCTATGCCGGCGTGGTGCGCATGGGCTATGACAACCTGATTGTACATACTTTCCCGGAGAATGAGTTCGTGCCTGCCGCCGGACAGGGCAGTGTGGCAATTGAATGTGCCAGAGATCTGGAACCGGAATTGAAGCAGGCCATAAAGCAGGCATTGGACCATACCGATACCCATACCAGCCTGTTGGCAGAGCGTGGGTTCCTCAGAACGATGGAAGGTGGCTGTAGCATCCCTTCTTTTGCGCTGGCCACGCTCACAGATCAGGGCATCAGTATAACCGGAGGGCTTATCAGCTTAGACGGGCAGACTCTTTTGCAGGAAACACTTACCGGCCCGGCAGAAGCGGCTGAGCAATTGGGGGAACAGTTAGCGACAACCATTCTGGGGCAGGGCGGCGACGCTATCCTGAAAAGCATCAAAGCGCAGCGTAGCGAGGCGTAAGGCTGTCGTTCTTACAAGTGTAAAAGTATATAAAAAGCAATAAAGAAGAGCCGCTGCAGTTTAACTGCAGCGGCTCTCTCTTTTCGTGCAATAGGTTCAGGAAAGAACTTAAGCTTGCGCTGCCTCCACAGCATCCTCCGTTAGTGGCATCTTTTTAGAGGAACGGGCATAAGTCAAAAACGCCTGCATCTCACGCTTCACAGTTGGGGCAAGAATATAAAGCCCCACCATGTTCGGAATGCTCATGGCGAAAAGCATGGCATCGGAGAAAGCTACCACGCTACCAAGCTGCATCGGGGCACCTAATATGATAAAGAGGCAGAAGATAACTTTGAAGCTTACATCGGCAGCCCGGGTGTTTCCAAAAAGATATGTCCAGGACTTCAGGCCATAGTAAGACCACGTAATCATAGTAGAGAAGGCAAAAAGAATCACTGCAGCAGCCAGTACCAACGGGAACCAACTGATAACAGTGGCAAACGAAGCAGAAGTTAAGGCAATACCATCGCCTATGTCCATGGTATAGGCACCTGTCACCACAATGACAAGGGCGGTCATGGTACATACTACTACGGTGTCAATAAACGGCTCCAGGGAGGCTACAAAGCCTTCTGTTACCGGCACATTAGTTTTTACAGCGGAGTGGGCAATAGAGGCGGAACCGATACCGGCTTCGTTTGAGAAAAGTCCTCGTCTTAAGCCCTGTATCATCACACCGATAACACCACCAGCCACAGCGCTGCTCGTGAAGGCCCCTTCAAAAATCAAGGCAAAAGCTTCCGGTATCCGGGTAAAATTGGTGAGCAGCACAATGACAGCAGCAATAATGTAAACACCGCACATCAGTGGCACTACCTTTTCTGTTACCTGCGCAATGCTTTTCATCCCGCCAATAATCACCAGCCCCACCAGCACCGACATGATAAGGCCGAATATCCAGGCGTTTCCGGCAGCAAAGAAAGAAGCTTCGCCACCCGTAACACTGATAAACTGCTGTGTTGCCTGGTTTATTTGGAACATGTTGCCTGCTCCAAAGGCACCACCAATACACATAAACGCAAAAAAGGCCGCCAGGAACTTGCCGAGCTTACCCATGCCTTTTTCCTTCAACCCTTTGCTCAGGTAGTGCATCGGGCCACCCGACACCGTTCCGTCAGCATGCTCGTCGCGGTACTTCACTCCCAGCGTACAGGACACAAACTTAGAAGACATACCCAGCAATCCTGCCAGTATCATCCAAAAAGTAGCACCGGGGCCACCCAGCGATATGGCAATGGCAACACCTGCTATATTCCCCAAGCCCACTGTGCCGGAAACGGCAGCTGTTAGTGCCTGGAAATGTGATACTTCTCCAGCGGCGTCAGGCTGATTATATTTGCCGCGTACAATGTCTATGGCGTGTTTAAAGCCCCTGAAGTTGATGAAGCCCAGGTAAAAAGTGAAAAAGATGGCGCCAGCCAATAGCCAGACCAGAATAAGAGGAATCGGGTTGCCGCCGATAGTAACTTCATGAAAAATTATGTCGGATATAAATTGAGCAGTAGGGGCAACAGCGCTATCTATCTGCTCATCAATAGAGTACGTCCGTTCTGATTGCGCTAGCAGGTTACTGCAGGAAATTAAGGAAAGTAGTGTGAAAAGGATGGTTTTCTTCATCAGGTAGGTTGTGTTGATTTGTCAGTATCTTAAAATTAGCCATTTTTTACCTTAATATAAAGAAACACGACAGTTTGCTTGTTATAGTTATATATTAAAATAATTAAGTGTAAATACCGCATCGCCCATTAGTGCTTTTGGAATAGATTTGTATAACATAACTAATAGTGCAATGGCAAAATGATTTGTGGAGCTAAATAAATTTATCTTTAACAGGGCTTAAAGTGGCCTTTAGGGCTTGTGTTCTGCTTACGGAAACACTGCAATATAACTTACCAAAGAACAGGCTTATCCTGCTTTAACAATACCTGTATTTAATAAGGAGGTCAGCACCTGAAGCGACACCTGTGGTACAAGGGCAGAAAAAGCTGAAAAAATATAAAGCGAAGCGAAAAAGCTTTAATTTTGAGAACCTGATAACTATGTTCAAGTAAAAGTGCAAGAAGTTTAACTTATTTGTGATTGATGAGACTGCTAAATAGTGTTGCCTTGGTGGCCGTGATGATGATACTTTGGCCTGCCGCTGTGATGGCCCAGAAGCCAAAAGGAAAAGACCAGCTCGTTACAATTGAAACACCCCAGGGTGAGATAAAGCTGGTGCTTTTTGATGATACTCCGCAGCATAAAGAAAATTTTCTGAAACTGGCCAAAGAGGGTTTTTATGATGGCACCACCTTTCACCGTGTCATTGATGGATTTATGATACAGGGCGGTGACCCTAATACAAAAGACGATGAACCCGCAAACGATGGTACAGGTAGCCCCGGCTATACCGTTCCTGCCGAAATCAACCCGGCGCACAGGCACGTGCGGGGTGCCGTGGCTGCCGCACGTCAGGACGATAGGGTAAACCCATCCAGGGCTTCCAGCGGCTCACAATTTTATATCGTAGAAAACCACGAGGGTACTCCTATGCTGGACGAAGTCTATACTGTCTTCGGGCAGGTGGTAGATGGCCTGGACGTAATCGATAAAATAGCAGAGCAGCCTAAAGGTGCCCGTGACCGTCCTCTGAGCGATATCAAGATGAAAGTGAAGGTAGAGAATGTGAGGAAAAGGAAAATAGAAAGGAAGTATAATTACGACTATAACACGCAGACACTACAGAAATAATAACTTATGAAAAAGATACTGATCACAGGCTCGAATGGCCTGCTGGGCCAGAAGCTGGCTGAGTTGCTGTTGCCAAGACAGGGAGTAGAACTGCTGGCTACCAGCCGCGGAGAGAATAAGCTCGCAGAGGTACTGCCAACGCTTCCGTTCAGAAGCATGGACGTAACAAAACCAGAGGAGGTGGAGCAAGTGGTAAGCGAGTTCCGTCCAACTCACATTGTACACACCGCTGCCATGACCAATGTGGACCAATGCGAAAGTGACCGTGATGGTGCCCTGCTCCTGAACCGCGATGCCGTGCAGTATCTGGTAAATGCCTGTGAAAAGTACAATGTGCACCTGGTGCACCTGTCTACTGACTTTATCTTTGATGGGGAGGATGGCCCTTATGATGAGGAGGCCGAGGCAAATCCGGTAAACTTCTATGGCGAAAGCAAGCTGCAGGCTGAGGAAATTGTAAAGCAGGCTAAATGCAAATGGGCTATTCTGCGGACAGTACTGGTATATGGCATCGCCCATGAATATGGCCGCACCAATATCGTGTTGTGGGTCAGAGACAGCCTGCAATCAGGTAAAGTCATCAAAGTAGTAACCGACCAGGTGCGTACGCCAACGCTGGCCGAGGATTTGGCAATGGGATGCTGGTTGGTTGTAGAAAAGGATGCAGAAGGCATCTTCAACATCTCCGGAAGCGAAATGCTGACGCCTTACGGCATGGCACTGCAGGTGGCCGATTTCTTTAGCCTGGATAAAAGCCTGATTGATAAAGCAGACGGCAGCACATTTTCACAGCCAGCCAAGCGGCCGGCACGTACTGGCTTCAACATTAGCAAAGCCCAGACCCAACTTGGCTACAGGCCTCACACCTTTTTACAGGGCATACAGATGGTGGCCGAGCAGGCCGCACGATAAGCTACAGCTCCAGGCAAAGCATTTTTCTCCCACTGCTCCTTTGCCTGGAGTTATATTTAAAATACATGATTTTTAATGGCACTGTCGGATGCTTTATCTATATTGTACCCTTTGATTTCAGCCCAATACAACCAAAACTAATCTAACACATCTACTTACTTTATGAGTGCTAACAAAGAATCGTGGGGCTCACGCGTCGGCCTAATCTTAGCGATGGCCGGCAACGCCGTGGGTCTCGGAAACTTCCTCCGTTTTCCGGTGCAGGCGGTACAGAACGGGGGCGGCGCCTTCATCATTCCTTATCTTGTCTGCTTTTTGGTAATGGGTATTCCACTTCTCTGGATCGAATGGTCCATGGGACGCTTCGGGGGAAAGTACGGACACCATTCCACTCCATTTATAGTCGACACCATGGGCAAAAACCGCCTCTGGAAATATATAGGCGTTTTTGGTATCTGGACCAACATAGCTGTTGCTGCTTATTACTGTTATATAGAATCCTGGACCCTATCCTATGTATTTCACTCCGTTATAGGCACCTTCAGTGGCTTGGATCAGGAAGGGGTGGCAAACTTCTTCGGCGAGTACGTTAGCCTAAGCACTTCTACATTAGGCGTACCTTATGAGCCCATCGTTTTCTATGTTCTCTGCTTGTTGCTGAATACCTGGATTCTTTCGCAGGGACTGTCATCTGGTGTGGAGCGTGTTGCCAAAATAGGCATGCCGATGCTTATCCTGTTCGGCCTCTTCCTGGCTTTCAGAGGCCTCACCATTACGGCCGGTGAGAACGGTGCCATCAACGACAGTTCTGTAGGACTTAACTTCCTCTGGACACCGAACTTTGACCAGCTTTGGTCGCCCACGGTGTGGCTGGCAGCAGCAGGTCAGATTTTCTTCACCCTGTCTGTAGGTATGGGTACCGTACACTGCTATGCCTCTTATGTGCGTGGCAAAGATGACATTGCCCTAAACGCGATGTCTGCCGGCTGGATGAACGAATTCGTAGAAGTAGTGCTGGGTGCAGCTATTCTGATTCCTATCTCTATTGGTTACCTGGGTGTAGACCGGGTGTCAGAAATGGTGCAGTCAGGTGGCTTGGGACTTGCTTTCCAGACGCTGCCTTACCTCTTTTACCAGTGGGGTGATTTGCTGGGTGCTTTATCCGGTATGATGTGGTTTGGCCTGTTGTTCTTTGCAGGCATCACTTCTTCGCTGGCCATGGGTACGCCCTGGATCGGTTTCCTGCAGGATGAGTTTAACTGGGGCCGCAAATCAGCTGCCTGGTCATTCGGCTTGTTCGTGTTCCTGCTGGGTATGCCAACGGTACTGTTCTTTAAGTATGGCGTGTTCGATGAATACGATTACTGGGCCGGTACCGTGTCGCTGGTAATTTTCGCGCTCTTTGAATCTATCCTGTTCGCCTGGGTGTTTGGCATGGACAAAGGCTGGAGAGAGATTACCTCCGGCGCTGATATCCAGGTGCCTGGTTTCTATAAATACATTATTAAGTTTATCACGCCGCTGCTGCTGTTGTGGGTGTTCCTGGGTTCCCTTTTCACGCCAAAAGGGGGTGACTGGAGTGCTGCCATGACGGGTACCTGGGTGCTGGACAACAGTTCCATCATCAACAAGTTAAAGAATGTTGATTTGAAGGAAAAACTGGCTGCAGCCACAGACCCGGCGGCTATTCAGTTGCTTGAAAACCAGATATTCTTTGTAAACGCTTCACGTATCCTGTTGCTGGCAGTCTGGATTGCCCTGGCGTTGCTGGTATACACAGCATACAAGAAAAGAGTTAGAGAAGGACGAGTTAATTAAGAAACCATGAACACATCTGCACTTATTGTCATGCTTACCACCATCACACTGGTAACCGGATTAATGGTATTTTTCTTTATAAAGGTGTTGAGCGCACCTCCAAAGCCTGAACCAGACTCTTATCTTGACAACGATGATGAGCCGGAGCACAGGGTTCCAAACCGGTAAACGAACGGATGAAACAGATCAGGCACTGGATTCGGCGCTACTTTCCCTTTTCACAAGGCGAGGTGAACGGCTTCCTGTTGCTGATAGGCATAATGGTGCTGCTTACGGCAGCACCATTTCTTTTTCATGCCTTTTATGCCCCTATTCTTAGCAGCCACAGCACCTCCGACAAACAAACACTGGACAGCCTGGTAGCAGCTCTGGAGGCCAGGCAACCGGAGCGTACTGCGCAATACAAACGGCCAACGGTAGCGCTGCAGCCTTTTAACCCTAACCAGCTAACAGCAGAGGAATGGCAGGCGTATGGTATGCCAAAGTACCTGGCGCAGCGCATTCTCAATTACCGCAGCAAAGTAGGGGACTTTAGCTACAAAGCAGAGCTGGGTAGAATCTACGGCCTGCCGGATTCTGTTTTCCAGCGGTTTTACCCCTACATACAGTTGCCGGAGGAGAAGCCCTCGAGGTACAGCGCTAAACAAAGCACCGCCAGCAATGAGCGCCCGGCACCGGCACCTAACTGGAACAACAGCCGCCCTCCCCGGGAACGGTTTGTACTGGCACCGTTCAACATCAATACTGCTGATACTACCCAGCTAAAGCAAATCAGAGGCATCGGGTCAAAGCTGTCGAACCGAATTGTGAAGTACAGGGATATGTTGGGAGGCTTTCATAATATGACCCAACTCAAAGAGGTATATGGGCTGCAGCCTGAGGTAATAGACAGCCTGCAGAAGTACACTTTTGTGCCAGATGCATATGCACCACAACAGCTAAGCCTGAATACCGCAACGGCAGATGAACTTAAGGCGCACCCGTACATTTCTCCGAATGCTGCGCGTGCCATTGTGGCATACCGGGAGCAGCACGGAAACTACAAACAGCTGGAGGACGTGCAAAAGGTGCGGCTGGTAACACCAGAACTGTTTCAGCAACTGAGGCCTTATCTTCATTTGTAGGAGTATTTTGACTTACATGGCCTTTATCAACGCTATTGCCTTATCAAGCGCCTGCCGTTCGCTCTTAAAAGTGAGCATGTTCCCTGCCTCATTTATGGGCACCCACCGTGCCTCGTTTACCTCCCGGTCATGGTTACTTACCTGCCCCGTTACATAACGCAGCAGGAAGAAGTGAACAAATTTGTGGAAGCGCACGCGCTGTTTGCCTCTGTTGCCGACGTACCAGTATTCAATGGTGTCAATCTTCCGGAGTAGCTCTGTCGTTATACCGGCCTCTTCCCTTACCTCCCGCAGGGCTGTAATTTCCGGTGTTTCGCCAGCATCCACAAGTCCTTTAGGCAGCTGCCAGCGCTTGCCAGGGCCAACAGAGATCAAGGCAACCTCTGCACCGGAAGCACCAAACCTAAAGGCAACACCACCTGATGAAACCTGATCAAGTACAGGAAGCTTTGGCCCTTCAGGAAACAGGCTGAGTTGTTCTTTTGGCATGAGCAGAAATCAAAATTAGAAGCTTCTTCAGTTTAGCTTTAGCATTTGTCTTATAACATTTGTCTTATAATAAGAAGGAATGAAGTCGGCCTGAGTCAGCGCTGCTGATCAGCAAGCCAGAGCAGGGTTGGGTTATATCCCATATCATGCACGCCCTCATACAGCACCAGTTTTGCGTTGTTAGACTTTCTTTCAAATACCACAGGAGGGTCAGCCTTAGCAAAATACGGGTCTTTGTTGGTGCCCTTGAGGCTTGGTGGCAAAGCTTCCTCGTCTACAATGTGCTCCATTTGCTCTTCCGGGATCCTGTCTTTTGGATTCGCAAGTATATTGAAGGCGCGCATGGAGTGGTCTGGCGGCACCAGCACATCATTAATCCCATGAATCAGGAAGATGGGTACATTCCGGGCATTCTCCAGATAAGTAACCGGGCTACGGCTCTTACAATCCTCAGCAGCCGGAGTGCCGGGTATTGGCTCGCCTCCGCACGAAGCTACAATGTGGTCATTATACTCCCGGTGTGGGTAGTACTGATTAAAGTCATACCAGTCCACCAGGTCTAGAATAGGAACCCATGCCACTACCCCCGCCCATATTTCCGGGTGCCGCCCGGCAGCTACGAGCGCTGTCATAGCACCCCCTGAAGAACCAACAAGATAAACCCTGTTTGGATCTACATTGGCTTGTTGCTTCGCGAAGTTTACAGCATCCACAATATCTTGAATAGCAAGGTCAGATGCTGTGGCCTCCGGATGATCGAACGCTCCTCTGAAGTTAGGGTGAATGAAGACCCAGTCATACTTTTTTGCCCACAGGGCATAGGGCAGGCTCACCTCCTGCAGGTATTCACTGCTCCAGCTATGCAGCACCACCAGCAGGGGTTTTTTCTGGTTAGAGCCGGAGTCATAGAAAAGTGACGGCTCCTGTTTTCCATCAGCAGAAGATTTAATACGGACATCCTGTATCTCAGGCATCTGCCGCTTCCACTCTCTCAGGCTTTCCTCCGCAAACGTAGCCGGGTATTCCTTAGAGGTAGTATACTGCTTCATCCTCGAGATTTTACCGTCAGTGGTGGTGGTGTTTACATCAAAGTTACCCTCTTGTTGGGTTTGGCCTCGCTGATTCTGTGATCCCCCACCATTACAGGACCCGAGCAGGCTAAGAACAGACAAAAGGTAACATAAAAGAACGCTATAGTTTTTCATGAGTCAACTGATGACAAATAACAGGTACAGTTGTAGAGGTGCTCCTAGAGTAAAAACCAGAATAGGCGCAGAAAGGTTATCTTATGCTGTTATATGATATGCCGAACAGCGTCACCTTAAAAAATTAGCAGAATTTAGAGCTGCTTCTTTTATGAGAGTAGCATCATGTTGGCAGGTGCTTTACGTGCCGCAAATTTTATAAAACAGGCAGAAACCTGAGTATAAACACGTTAACTGAACATAGGTGTGAGCAAAGTCGGCTGTGCCTGTTGGGGTAGAAGCTCTGGCTCAGGTACACATTTCCATCTCAGCTTAATTCAAACTAACTTGCTGCTTTTTCGATAGACTATCGTTAACGTATCACCGTTAACGGGATAGCAATACATGAGAAACATCCTTAAAAACTACCGACGCAGGCTACTTAATTTAGGCTCCAGCAACAGAGCGTTGCTGCTGCTGCGCCTTTCTCGGGAGATGCATCTGGATGTGGAGGAACTGGATTTCCTGAATAACAAGCCTGCTTTTGTGGTGGTTGAGAAACTGTTGGCTGGCAAAAGCAGAATTCCACTTAGCCCATACGCCGACAGCCGGTATGCGCCAGTAGCGCCAGTGAGCCGACGGCTGCGTTACATCCGCCGCAAAGCAGAGATGGTGTTTGAGGAACGTGGCAGCCGGGAACTTTACGTAGGCTGGCCCTTTGTGCACGGCAGGTTTTCAGACGGAACAGCCGTTCGATGCCCTTTGCTGTTTTTCCCGGTGCAGCTGCAGGTAAACGGTGCCCTGGAGTGGGAGTTGGTGCCCGATACTTCACAGCCGCCGCAGTTTAACCAAAGTTTCCTGCTGGCTTATGCACACTACATGGGTGTGCCCTTGGTGGAGCCGCTTGCTGAACTGGACTTGGGTACACTGCCACGACACCCCCTGGAGTTCCGTACGCAAATTTATGAACTGCTGAAACTGCACCAGCTCGCTATTGATGTGGGGCGTGATTTCTTTACAGATAAGCTGAAGCCTTTCCGGGACTACAAAAAAGCTGCATTTGAGGCCGAACAGAAGCCAGGGCAACTGCACCTGGAGCAGGAGGCCGTGCTTGGCATTTACCCGCAGGCGGCGTCTTACCTGCTCTCAGACTATGATGAACTACTCGCGAAGGACGGGCTGCAGGATATGGTGGAGCTGTTTGCCCCACGCGCTGGAGTTGCAAATACTGCTGTTCAGGCACAGCAGACCTTTACTGTATTCGATATGGATGCCTCGCAGGAGGCGGCACTGCAGGCGGTAAAGCAGGGCAGATCACTGGTAGTGCAGGGCCCGCCTGGTACCGGTAAATCTCAGTTAATTTGTAACCTTGTCTCTGATTTTACGGCAAGAGGCAAAAAGGTACTGGTGGTAAGCCAGAAACGGGCTGCTCTGGATGTGGTGCACCAGCGCCTGGCGCAGAAAGGCCTGGATGCCTTTGCTGCCCTTGTCCACGACATCAATGCTGACCGCAGCAGCATCTACAAGCAATTGCTCCGCCAGATTGAGGCACTGGACGAGTACAAAAAGCAGAACCTCGCCCTCAACAGCATTTACACTGATCGCAGGTTCTTAGAAGTAAGCCGTGGCATTAACCGCTGCACCGAGAAGCTGGAGGCTTTTAAGCAGGCGCTGTTTGACACGAGCCGCTGTGGCTGGTCTCCGAAAGAGCTGTACCTGCGCAGCAGCCTGCAGCAGCCGCACATACCGCTGCCTGTTTACAGGCACTTTCCTGCTGATGCTGTGGCAGAGTTTCTGCCACGCCTGAGACAGTATCTGCAGGAGGACATTCCCTTTGAACAGGACAATTTTGTCTGGAGGGAACGGCACAGCATGAAAGACTACGGCTGGCCACAGCGGCAGGAACTGGAGCAAACTATTAAAGCGCTGCCCTCGCAGTATGCGCAGCTGCAGCAGCAGGTGAGCAGCCTGTGTGGCTACGCTGTCACGCTGGATGACATGCCCAGGTTTGAAGCAGCGCTGACCACCATAGCCGGGTTACAAAAACTGCTTCAGCAGCCAGAAGTGCTGCCAATAGTAATGGCTCTTTTAAAAGGGCAGGTAAAGGCCGATGATCTGAAGCAGCAGGTGGATAAACTGAAAGCTATTTATCATGCCACGCCTGCCCCAGACGCAACCATTCCGGGGCTACAGTTACCTGCTGTTAGAAAAGCCATTACCACCTACCAGGAGCAACGTGGGCAATGGCTGAAAAGCATTAGCTGGTTCTTTTCGCAGGAGAAAAAAATACTGCAAGAAGCACTGGAATTGTATCAGCAGGAACTGAATGAAATACACGTAGCACAATTGCAGGAGCGCCTAGCCTTGCGGCAGGAGGCCGGGGAACAGCTACAGCAGCTGAACAAGAACATCAACTACAAGCTGCAGATAACGGACCCGAAGAATCAGATACTGCAAAAGCTGGAAGAGGCAGAACAAGGGCTTACAGCTTACAGGCAGCTCCGCCAGCTATGTCATGAAAAAGTGCTGGATGAGAAGCAGTTGCCTGAAGTGGAACTGGCACATCACCTGGAGGAATTGAGCCAAAGTATCATCGCTTTCAGCAGCAGGTACAAGGAGTGGCTGCAGTGGCTGCCAGAATCGCAGGTGAAGCGGATTGTAGAAAAAGAGGCTTATGGAGCCAAATTACTGCAGGCACTGCATCAGTACTTCGAGCCACTGGTGGCCCATGACACGGTTTACGCAGCGCTAAGTAGTACGGAGCGTGAAGTAGCACAGCTGTTGCTGGATAAAGGTATCAAAACTGCCGGGGAGGGAGAAGAACTGTTTATGAATAGCCTGTACCTGGCCTGGCTGCATGAACTGGAAGCAGAGCACCCGGAACTGCGGATGCCGTCGAGCGGCGAACTGGAGCGGCTGGAGGCAGAACTGCAGGACCTGCTGCAGGAAAAGAAGGACCTGAGCCAGGAGATTGTGCTGTCGCAGCTGCGGGAGCAGACCTACAGCCATATAGAGTACAACCGCCTGGGTAATGCCGTAACCTATCGCAGGCTGCAGGCACAGGTAAGCAAAAAGCGCAGCCTTTACCCTATCCGCAAACTGTTCTCGCTGTTTGCTGAGGAAATGCTGCACCTGGTGCCCTGCTGGCTCACTTCCCCGGAAACCGTGTCGGCGGTGCTGCCACTGGATCAGTGTTTCGACCTGGTGATTTTTGATGAGGCCTCGCAGTGTTTTGCCGAGACAGGCTTGCCTGCCATGCAACGCGGTAAACAAATAGTGATTGCCGGCGACGAACAACAGCTGAAACCGTCGGACCTGTACCGTGCCCGGTGGAGCGCTGCAGAAGGGGAGGAGGTAGAGGAACTGTCTGCCGAGTCATTGCTGCAGCTATGCAGTCTGTACCTGCCTCAGACCATGCTCACGCAACACTACCGTAGCCGCTACCCGGAGCTTATTCAGTTCTCGAACCGCCACTTCTACCGAAATAAACTGGAGTTGATCCCGGAGTTGCAGGATGCGAATGCCCGCAATCCGGCCATCAAGTTCATCAAAGTCTACGGTGTGTGGCAGGACAATGCCAATCTGCCGGAAGCAGAGCGGGTAGTAGAACTGGTACTGCAGTTGCTGCAGTCAGGGCAGCCGGATGTTGGCGTTATTACCTTCAACTATACCCAACAAATGCTGGTGCAGGACCTGCTGGAGGACAAGGCACAGGAGCAGGGGATAACGGTGCCCGCATCTGTACTGGTGAAGAACATTGAGAACATACAGGGTGATGAAAAGGAAGTGATCATTCTTTCGGTGGGCTATGCACCGGATGCCAACGGGCGGATGGCCATGCAGTTTGGTAGCCTGAACCAGGCCGGAGGAGAGAACCGCTTGAATGTGGCCATTACCCGAGCAAAGCAGCAGATAATGGTAGTGAGCAGTATCAGGGCAGAGCAACTGCAGGTAGACAACACGCTGCACCCGGGGCCAAAGCTCCTTCAGGCTTACCTGCAATATGCCCAGCAGGTAAGCAGGCGGTACTTTGAGTACAGGCCAAAGCAGGCGGCTCTTGCCACACAGGTGCCTATGTTAAAGCACTGGCTACAGCAGGAAGCAGCATCGCTGCGGCAGGAGGTACCGTTTGCCGACCTGACACAGGTGCAGGGCCAGCAGTATACTGGTGTAGTGCTCACGGATGATGATTTGTATTACAGCCACCTTTCCGTAAGGCACTCGCATGCCGATATGCCCCAACTACTACAGCAGCGCCACTGGCCTTTTGTAAAAGTATATAGCCGCCAGTTCTGGGCAGATCGGGAGGAAGTGTTGCGCCGGCTGCAGTTATTTTAAGGGCACAGCAAAGCCTTGTTCCTGACACCTAACAAAATTAGGCTGTGTTCTAGAATGTATGATGTTGGAATAAGTATGGCAGCAAGGGTGTTTATAGGAAGTTATGTGCGAGATAACTATCCAGGTAAACTGCCCCTACTGCCACAGTATGAAGTTAGTCAAAAACGGCGTAAAGCGCACAGGCAGGCAGAATTTTCTGTGCCGTGCCTGCGGCAAGCAGTTCCAGTACATGTACCAGAAGGCAGGCTGCCGGCCTGAGGCCAAACAACTGGTGCTGCGAATGCTGGTGCGAAACTCCGGTATCCGGGATATTGAAAAGGTGACAGGCGTGCACC
>NZ_BAAGXV010000009.1:0-54880 GCF_054779655.1 Pontibacter brevis | reverse complement strand
ACAGTTCATTAGGTGACATAACGCCGGAAGAGTGGGTAAAAAAGAATATAGTGAAACCCGAATTCTCTACTTTTGACCGGCCCTAAAAATGGGAGGAGCTCATTATCGTCAAAGCTGTTTTTTTCTTCAGAAAGTGCTGAGTATTTCTAATCAGAGGTCTGAACTTCTGTAGATGAAAGGAAATGATGTATGAATGGAGAGTTATAACTGTACTATTTCCCCCTTTTAACTCCGCTACATCTACCAGTTCCAGGTAAGGCCATAGCTTTCTGTTATCTTCAATTTCTTGCACCGCAGCCAGCCACCTTCCTGTCAGGTAAAGAATACCCACCCCAGGAAAGCACACGCCTTCATGTTCAAGGAGCACGCATTAGAAGTTCACTTCTCTTACTGCCAGGAGTACAAAATCGCTCAAGCTGCATAAACTTTGCGCTTCTCGCTTTCGGTGCGGCTTTAAGTGCGGGGCGTGTCATCACAATACTTTCTGATACCCTGACAGGAAGCTAATAGCAGGTAAATATTTACATACCATTATGTAACAATATTAGGATGTTAAAGTATAAAGTTGGAACATTGAAAAAACTAATGAACCACTTTCTCCTGTTTTGCCATCTGTTTATGGCTTGGTTATTAAATATAATAGGCAGCAGTACCGAAAAAGATATAGATAAATCAGAAGACAGGTAAGCGATGCTGTACGTTGAAAACAGATCCTGGCATAGACATACTAAGGCGAAAGCCGTGTTGAAAGCGGCTATAAATCTGCACCTGTTTGCAATTATCCTTTTTGCGGCAGCCGTTGCTCTTTTTTCCCTGGCTGCCCTGGCGCCTCCGGCCACAGCTATGGTGTCTTCCATCCTTGTTTCGTACACCACTTCCTTTGTTTGTGTGGCGGCCGATTGGGCTATAAAATAAGCGGGATACCTCCAATGCACCTTATAAATTCAGTACCTTTGGGACTACCCTATGAGCGAAAACAGCAATAGGAGGAGAAGCTTATAAATCACAATGCATACGCTTACAAAAGATAACATGCACGGCTCGATCTTCGTGTTTCTGAAGCGGTTCGTGGAATACAGGCACAATTACCACACATGGGTGGACATCATTGAAAAAGAGGGACTGCAGAGCCGCATGCCCTATCAGATGAACGAGGTGTACCCTGTCCAGGAGCTGTTCAGGATTATGGCCGCCGCGGCCCAAAAGCAAGAGGTTTCTTATGATGAGTTCCAGGAAAGGTTTGGGGAGTTCCTGGTGCCGGACCTGCTGCTGGTCTTCAAGCGCTTCGTAGACCCTGCCTGGAGAACGCAGGAAACGCTGTTGCACATTGGCACTCACATGCACGGCGGCATTAGAAAGGAGAACGAGGCGACAAACCCACCTCCGCTGCACGTGTCCAAGATAGGGAAGGACATGCTCGTTATCGACTACCACTCCAAGCGCAGGATGGCGGGCTTCGCTATCGGCATCATCAAAGGACTGGCGCAGTACTTTGACGAGAGCGATAAGGTGCATGTCCTTCCAGCGACGCAGCCTGACGCCGAGCGGGTGCAAATAAGAGTCAGGTTTTCTGATTGAGGAGTATGTAATACTGGAAGAAGGCTAAACGGAAAAATAGCTGCACCACGCACCGAAGCATATTAGAAGAGGTTGCCCCGCAGGATGGCGAGTTATGGACAGTCTCATCGGAAGCCTTTCATCAGGCTGAGCTTATGAATGGTCATTCTATTGCCGTTCTTGAGGCTAATCATGTTCAGGGAAGTACCAACTTAATATATAATACGAGCAGTCAAGGGTCATAACACCACAGCTTTACAAATGTTTTTCCTCTATGAAGGAGGTGCCGCAGCCGGATTGCTCCTGCCTACGTAAAGAGGGGTCATTCTTGGCAAGTGCTAAAAGCAACACGAACATCCGGTTTGCTGATGTACTTGTATGGAAAGCCGGGGTACTCATAGAACTGGGTTGACAGGATAACCAGGATTGAGGCACTTTTGATTATTAATATGATAAGATTGCACGCCGGGAACAGCACAGAACTGTTGAGAGACCTAATCGGGCAGTATATCTCTAACCTCCAGGTGGACACGTACAAACCAGGTGAGAACATCAACCGGAACCAGAATGCAGCTCGTCAGGCCCTGCGTCGGGAAAGACGGCTGGAGTGTGCCATGGAAAATGCGCTTCTTTGAATCAGTACGCTGGAGAGTAACCGCTGAAACGTTGATTGCCTATTTTGAAACGGAAAAGAGAAGCGCCAGTACCTGACCCGGGCGCAGGGCCAGGAGGAAAGGGAGGGATATCTTCCTGTTCCGCGACAGCTAGATTAACTTTAGCAGAGGAACTATATCAGTTATGTTCTAAAATTAGTAGCGGTGGAGTAAATGGTGTGTACTTTATACGCCATTACTTGCCTTCATCAAGTATAAGTAAAAATGATAAAGCCGAACTACCGTATCGGTTCATAACTGGTACGGTAGTCCATTCATCTGAAAGCCGACATGCAAATGAAGAAATTATATGCCCTCGCCGCGCTTAGCACGCTACTTTATAGTTGTAGCTCAAACCAGGCAACAGTAGAGAATTCAAACACGGAGGTAGCCACGGCCACATCACAGACTTTTAATGAGCCGCACCGCCTGCAGTTCCATTTCACGCCGCCCGCTGGCTGGATGAACGACCCGAACGGAATGGTGTACCACAACGGCGAATACCACCTTTTTTACCAGCACAACCCCGACAGCACGGTTTGGGGCCCCATGCACTGGGGCCACGCTGTGAGCAGGGACATGATCCAATGGGAGCACCTGCCCATTGCACTCTATCCCGACAGCCTGGGCACTATCTTCTCGGGTAGTGCCGTGGTGGACGTAAAAAACACCTCCGGGCTGGGTACAGCGGGCAATCCGGCCATGGTCGCTATTTACACCTATCACAATGCCGAAGCAGAAAGAGCAGGCAGAAACGACTTCCAGACGCAGGGCATTGCCTACAGCCTGGACAATGGCCGCAGCTGGACGAAGTATAAAAACAACCCGGTGCTGGAGAACCCGGGCATCCGCGACTTCCGTGACCCGAAGGTAAGCTGGTACGAAGAAGGACAAAAGTGGATCATGACACTGGCTGTGAAAGACCACATCAGCTTTTACTCTTCTCCCAACCTGATCGACTGGAAGCTGGAGAGCGACTTCGGGGCGAACGTAGGAGCCCACGGTGGGGTGTGGGAGTGCCCGGATCTCTTCAAGCTGAAAACACAGGATACAGGTGAGGAAAAGTGGGTGCTGATTGTGAACATCAACCCCGGAGCACCAAACGGGGGCTCCGGCACACAGTACTTCCTGGGCCATTTTGACGGCAGCAAATTCGTGCTGGACCCGCAGTTTGAGGCAAGCCTCAATGCCAAACCCGTGGTGGCCACTACCGTGAACGGACAGGAAGGCATTTGGCTGGATTATGGCCGTGATCAATATGCTGGTATCACCTGGTCTAACATACCAAAGGAAGACGGCCGTGAACTGTTCATCGGCTGGATGAGCAACTGGGACTATGCCAACGTAGTGCCGACAGAGAAATGGAGAAGCGCTATGACCATCGCCCGCTCACTGGAACTGGTGAACACGCCGGCAGGCTTGCGTGTTGCCTCCATGCCTGTGAAAGAGCTGAAAAACATCTATGGCACCACCCGAACACTGGAGGCACAGCCGGTATCAGGTGCTTTAAATATTTCAGAGAAAGCAGCTGTGAACACGTCAACCTTCGACCTGCAACTGGAGGTGGAGCCGGCTGATGCACAAAGCTCCTTTGCCGTTGAGCTTTCCAACAACAGGAATCAGAAGGTGCTGGTAGGCTTCGATGCTACCCGCGGGCAGTATTATATAGATAGAACACAGGCTGGCGAAAATGATTTTTCAGACAAGTTCTCAGGTGTTCAATATGCACCCAGGTTATCGAATGAGAAAGCGTTCGACCTGCGCCTGTTAGTGGATGTGGCCTCGGTGGAGCTTTTTGCAGATGGCGGCAAGACCGTAATGACCAGCATCTTCTTTCCTGACGAGCCATTTACTAAGGTCAGGCTGGTAGCGGATAAAGGGCAGGTAAAACTCAATTCAGGCAGTATCACTGATTTGAAGTCTATCTATCGTTCCGCTAAATAATAGCTGAAAAGGCAGCATGCTGTTGCCAGCTGATAAAATATCTGAAGTAGTTTGATGGTTTAAAACTCCAACAGCCCTGTTTTCCTGCCGCAGGGCTTTTTAAAATCATGGTAGTCAAGGTTTGTGCTTCGAACTTTGGATTAGGGGTATGCCTGCTTTTCTGTCTGGTCCAGCTGAATGGATGAAGAAGCTGCTAAACATCCTGTTCTAAATCTGCGTTCATGGCAGCAGGATCCAAATAAAAAGGAGATAAAGCAAATGGAGCAGAAAACGTTCATCGACGCCATTGAAAGACAGAACTGGCTTGATACGGCAGGAGATGCTGTGCAGCCTGCGGTTGTCAACGCTTTTAAAGCAGGCGGGGAAGCTGGTCAGCAAATCAAGGATGCGCTGCACGGCACCTGGCTCGGCCACCCCTTGCACCCTGCCATTACGGATGTTCCCATCGGGGCATGGACGACTGCCGCCGTGCTGGATACGATGGTGTTGATGGGAAAGAAAAAGTATGCGCCAGGCGCAGATGCAGCTGTGGCTGGCGGCCTTGTTGGTGCAATAGGCTCCGCCGTGACAGGAATTACGGATTGGACCGGAACGACGAAAGAAAGGCGGAAAGTCGGGCTGATGCACGGGATGCTGAACGCAGGTGCAACTGCGCTATACGTCACATCGCTTTTGCTCCGGCGGCGCAGAAAAACACGTAAAACGACTATTGGCTTGTCCATGCTCGGCTATGGGGTTGTGAGTGTGGGGGCTTACCTGGGTGGTCACCTTGTTTTTGGGAAGCAGGTGGGCGTGGACCATACAGCTACAGCAGACAAGCCCCCGAAAGATTTTGTGCCTGTTTTGGAGGACAGCGAACTGGAGGAAAACAAGATGCGCTGTGTGCAGGCCGGGGAGGTAGCCGTGCTTCTTGCCCGGAAGAATGGGAAAGTGTTTGCCCTGGCTCACACCTGGGCGGCCCGCTTTCAGAAGGCGAGTTGCGGGACGACTGCAGCGTGCGTTGCCCGTGGCACGATTCCGTTTTTTCTTTAGAGGATGGCAGCGTGGTGCACGGTCCGGCAACAGAACCGCAGCCAAAATTTGAGGTGCGAGTCAAAGCCGGCCAAATTGAGGTCCGTTTATCTGATTAAGGAAGCAAGCAGCAGCTGAAGAACCAATTGGCGGTTGTGTTATGCACCAATTCTGGGAGCAGCGCTGTAAAAAGAAAGGTAAACCATAAACTGTACGAATATGAAAGCAAATGTGCATCACCACGACTTCTTCGGCTCTGCCGCTGCTGACATAAGCGAACGCATCACGCTTCAGAAGTTCCTGGAGTCTAAGGGAGTGGACACAGAAAGGTATGAAGCAGTCGGAGCCGGGTTCGACGTGGGGCAGGAAGAGCCGTTCTCAGGCTTCATCATCTGCCGGGACAATCAGAAGTCCACTGAAGAAAGGGATCAGCTGATAAGGCTGCATTTCGAAAAAGAAATAAACCAGGAGGAGTTCTTCTCCCTGTTTAAGCGCTTCGAAGTGCTCCTGACAGCAACGAAGGGCGGCTACGGGATAATAGAAGCAAACGGAGAACTAGTGATTTCCAGGGATGATGTTTAAGTCTTTAGTAATCTGGTCAGGTATGTTAAGCCAATCTTTTACCGTTGCATAAATATGCTTCTGCCAGGCCTCAATGGTGCCCTGGTTGGTAATGGTAAGAACGCTGCATTCCATTTGGGTTTCTTCCCCGGTGTTCCGGCGCAAATACTTGCCGCTTTTCTGGCTTTGTGTGGCACCGGGATAGACTAAAGCTACTTTTTTAGCCTGGTAGTATTGATGATAAACATACAGCTGCCGCAGGTCATCGGGGGAAGGATTGTAACCGTTCAGGTTCTTCCATTTGGTATCCAGCACCACGCAATCTAGTCTGCCTTTATTAATAACGATGTCGGGGATGATCTTACTTAGGTAGCCGTGCTCTGGCTTCCAGAAGTACATGTACGCCTGATCTTTTATCGTAAAATCCGGTTTATCCTTCCTTAAACCTTTTCGGAGGCTCACATAAACAAAACGCTCCCAAAGCTGATTCATATCGAACATCAAGGCTAAAACGTGGTTTCTGCCTTTGCTTACGTCGGGGTGGTAGTTGAGCAGAAGTAGTCGCGCAATGTCCAGGGCTTTGCGGTAACTTTCCGTCTTCCGGTTGTAACTAATCTTTTCAAAAGTGGCTTCCGATACTTTCAGATCAGGTTGTTCCGGAAAAATGAGTAACAGTGCCCCGATCTTACTTTGAAGCGCTGCATTGGTATTGATGCGTTTAAGCAAAATTAGCGTCTTGTACAGAATCTGGTGAAGCTGGTGCTGTACGTCATAGGTGGTGTGGCGTACATAAAACCGTTCCTGGTGGACCAGGTTTTTCTGGATGTGCTGGCCAAACTGAATGCTGCCTTTCAGCGCAGTAGTGTTGCTTTCTGTTTTACGGTATTTCTTTACCAGTCCACGGTGCATCAGGTACTCTACTGCCTGTAGAAATAAGGTAAAGTATAAGTCTAAAATGGAGTTCGATTGAAGCTTTAAGTTACTGCTGCTGGGAGCCTGAATATCGAAAACACCGACAGCGCGAAGCATGCCGATAAGCATTTGGAGCCACTGACTTTTGCTGTCGTTCTTATCAGTTTTTGGCAGTACTTCTATGGTAAGCTTCCCTACCTGCAGCACCCCCACGTACTCGCTGAACTTAACACCTTTGTGAATGAGGGAATAATAAGGTACGCCTTTCTCTCCATAAAAAGCCTGCAGGGCCTGTAGTTGAGGTTCAGAGAGACGTTCTTCCCCTTTCTCTGTCCATAGACTGGAATGCTCGAAAACAGTGATATGATTATGCTGCTGGCTCACGCTTTTATTTCATCAGGGCATCCAGGGCAGCTTCAAACTCCTCCTCCTTTAACCTGTTTTCTCCAACCAAATCCGCCAAGCAATAGACCTCTTTTTCGGCTAAACCAGAGGAATCGTAGCTTCCGAAAGTGGCGAAGATATCCATGTCTTCCTGCTCTGAAGGTTTGACAAAGCCCTCACCAAGCACTAAGCCAATTTTGCCGAAATCACCGTAGAAGTATTCCTGCAGGAGCGGGATGATCTTATTCTGGAAAGCCATGCGTAGCCCTTCAGCGTCCTTCACCTCCAAAAAATAGCTGTGGCCGATCAGGTTGTCCTTGCCTAAAAGTTTTTCGATGCGGCGGTTTATTTTCTTAAGGATGTCCATCAATTTAAAGCCTGCCACTACTTCTTCTAATCCATGGAAGTCATACCTCGGAGGCATCTCTACAAAGCTGAACCTGCGCCGCAAAGCAGTATCTAAAGCCTCCACACTGCGGTCGGCGGTGTTCATGGTTCCAATGATGTAGAGGTTATCAGGTACCCCAAACTTTTCTTTGCTATAAGGGAGAGTAACCTCCAGTTGTTCCTCTTTGCCTAAGCGTTTATCTTCCTCAATCAGGGTGATTAACTCTCCAAAAATCTGAGAGACATTGCCCCGGTTTATTTCATCAATGATCAGGACGTATGGCTGAGGAGTTTCACCATTTAAGCCACCTTTCATCAAGCTTTTGTGCTTTGTTAAATAATTAATAATTTCTCTGACATAGGTGGGGTTGTATATCCCTTCAAACGAGCCTGATTCATAGGCCTTGCGTATGTTTAGAATATTGACAGGATACCAAGGGTTCTCACTAATCCGGGCACTGTTATGGGGCTGTACATATAAAACATTTGTACCTCTATACACTACGTCGAAGCTTGTGCCCTTCGCATTTATCGTTAGCGGATTTTTACCATCGGCTTCTGAGGTTTCCTGTTTAAATGCCTCAATTACATCATTAAAGTTTCCGGTGGATGGTTTAGCTTTATTGCAGATTAACTTGAAGATACCTTCCTCAATCTCATAAATAACTTTATCATTTTCCGTCTTCGGTTTTATACCCTCGATGAAATCCTCATAGCTCATACTTTGGTGAAAGGTGGTGAACACAACCTGGCCTTCCGCTACTTTCTTATCAAATATTTTTTTCAGTATATTTCGGTTTACACTTTCTATGTCTTCACCTAAGATTTCTAGTGCTTTAGTTATGGTAGTATAGGTTTTACCTGTACCTGGAGGACCAAAAAGAATTTGATTTAGGGGCATCTTATTTTTGCTTTTTGTCTCTTGGCCACTAGCTGCTGGGGCTGCTGTAATCTTTTCGGGTTGAAAGTCAAAGAAGGTCGCTCTGTACTCTTTATCAAAAGCAGCCTTTCTGAACGCAACATTATCGTACTTTTTCGGATCTGTATTTTTGTCTCTCTCTATCTCGACCTGTACCGCTTCTCTTATTGCCGGATAGTGTTGCGTGACAATGGATGCAGAAGCTTTATGAAAGAAAGCGGGATGTCCCGTTCCATCAAAGTTTCCCTTTTCTATCCCCTCAACAGTATAATCTTTGGGTGCAATAAAGTAGAACTGATTTTTCTCCAGATTTAAGCAATACCTTATCCCTACCTGAAAGCTCAGTTTATTAGAAGTGCTGAATACTAGATTAGGTTCATCAGGTATATTCAGTTCACCAATAAGTCTGTCGAGAATGCTGAAATATAGATTAAGATACTCTGCTGATGATTTTTTGATAATATCCCGAAAGGCTTTTTCATCCCTCTGAATTTGGGTTGTGTTACCATCTAGCATCTTATATAAAATGTCCTGAGCCAGTATTTTATGGTTGCTATCATGAAAGGCATCATTAGGCAAAATTTGTTTTACTAACTCCAACAGTTCTGTGTCCGGCTCCAGATACTCTGATATAAGATTATCCAGCAGGTCTAGGTAGTGGATATATTTCTCACCTGCTTTCTTTGCTTTAACCCCGACTAAGTTGCAGCACTTCTTATAGAAGGAGTCTTTATAAAAAGTATACTTATCAGGATTGTAGTAAGTAAGCAGCGTGGCCATGGTTCTTTCATCATGGTGGTGAGAAAGCTTTTCATCTGGCACCAATTCCCTGTAGAGTTGCAACGTCTCAGAAGAGAATCGCTTTAGCCGGTCTGCTAGTGGAGTGCTTTCATCAAAGAGCACTTTGAAACATGCCCGATATGCTTCTGGCCTGTCTTTGGCAAGGTGGTGTATAACGCCGATACCTACACCATATATAAGGTTAGAGTAATCAATACTTTTTATTTCTTCATAAAAATCAGGGGCATTCAGATTTGGCCTGCCCTGGTACTGTTTGACCAGCTTCCATTTATAAACTTCATCAGCTAACTTATTCTGGCGCAGATCCTCTATATAATTCAAAACTAGCTCACTCAAAGGGTTAACCAGTTTGCTCTCATCTTGCATTATCTCTTGTTCGTGTCTCATGAGGTACGGTTTGTAGTTGTATGTCTCCGGTTTTACAGAGGCGACACTTAATGCTTGGTAGGGTAGGAATGCCTCTGCACCTATGGGTAAATTAAATATAGGCTTCTTTATATGCAACTTATTTCTGATTTCTGCAGATTTCAAAAGAAGTTGTAACCAAAGTGAAGTATCAAATACTAGATGAGGCAGGAGGAAGTAGTACTTGCTTGAAACAATTTAAGTACTCTTTAAACTTGCCAGTGGCAACATAAAGCTTTACCGGCAGTCTTTCTGATGGGACTCTAAGGAATACATTTATTTTACTAACTCTTCTAAACCTACTGATGCGTGTCTGCGTAAAACAACCCGGCTAAAAGTTGAGAAGTTTGAA
The DNA here is from genome assembly GCF_054779655.1 of Pontibacter brevis. Lineage (NCBI taxonomy): Bacteria > Pseudomonadati > Bacteroidota > Cytophagia > Cytophagales > Hymenobacteraceae > Pontibacter > Pontibacter brevis. Next base: position 44,994 of record NZ_BAAGXV010000009.1, on the reverse strand, counting down.
ATCAAACCTATCATAAAAGGAGGGCTCCTCGTGATGAGGAGCCTTTTCTTTTTTAAGCCAATAAGCTCATTTCATTCAGAAGAGGAACTGATACCTGCATTTCTTAAAGCGCATGACCTAGGCTTTGCTGAAATGGCAGAGGGCAAAGACGCTTGTTGATTTTGCTGTTGCGTAATCTCCACCACATCGTGAATTATTGACTTGCTGCACACTATCCTTTATATTGATAAGTAAACTTATGCGGACAGAGGGAAGAACTTTGTAAAGCACTAAAATTGATGCCAGCAGCCAACAGATAAGCAAACCATTATTTTCTGTGGCATGTGTCCATTTAAAGCTGTATTTGTCTCTTCTCTAAGATAGAACCCAATTTCTAATCACACCCAATAGTCTCTTATAAAGTAAAATCATGAAAATAACACATTACACTAAAGCAGTTTATGTAAGAGTCTTTTTGGTTGTAGCGCTTATCTCCGTCAACCTGCCAGCGGTTTTCTCTCAGAACCAGGAACCGGTGGTAAGAAAGGGCATTCCCCTGGACTCCATTCGCCTGAGCGACCCTTTTATCCTGGCTGACAACAAAACATCTATGTATTATATGACAGGTACGGGAGGGATGCTGTGGAAAAGCAAAGACCTGAAGAAATGGACTGGCCCGTACAAGGTGGTGAAGACAGACCCGGACTCGTGGATGGGAAAGAACCCGATGATTTGGGCAGCAGAGCTGCATCATTACAAAGGGAAATACTACTATTTCGGCACCTTTACCAACAGGGACATGAAGATTGATACGGTGAGGGGGAATGTCATTGAACGCCGGGCCTCGCATGTGCTGGTGAGCGACAGACCCGATGGGCCTTATGTGCCCATGAAAGACCCTGTATACCTGCCAGCAGACAAACCGACCTTAGATGGCACGCTTTGGGTGGACACAGACGGAAAACCCTATATGGTTTATTGTTATGAATGGCTGCAGAACTGGAACGGCACCATGGAAAAGATAGAATTGAAACCAGATTTAAGTGGTTCAAAAGGAGAAGGCAAAGTGCTTTTTCGTGCAAGCGACTCCCCCTGGAGCAAGGAGCGTGACGAAGCCGGTAATATCATTCCGAATAAAGTAACGGACGGACCCTGGCTGTTTCGTACCCAAACAGGGAAGCTGGGCATGCTGTGGACAAGCTGGGTTTTTAATGTCTATACGCAGGGGGTAGCCTATTCTGAAAGCGGTACATTAGACGGCCCCTGGATACATGAAAAAGAGCCGATAACACCACCTGACTATGGACACGGCATGCTATTCCGCACTTTTGATGGCAAACTGCTGATGTCGGTGCATAGCCATAAAGAAGACAAAAGCGGGCGTTACATCCGCATCCCCCACCTGTTTGAGGTAGACGACTCCGGAAGTAAGCTTACTGTGGGTAAGCCTTTGTGAAAGTATAGGGTGCTTCAAAACAAGCATGATATAAAATGACAAAGCCTGCAATGCAATAACTTTATGATAAATGCAGGAGTTGTTCTGCTGTTATCATAAATGTTCGTTCACCTCTCACATCATTCAATGCGACTCGAAAGCCTAATGCTTCTATTTTAGCAGTGTACCGAAAACACTTATAAATTAGCAAGAGAACCTGCTCGTAAATATCATTTCATTAATTTTTTGTTTAAACACCGGGTTTGTAGAAAGAACTTTTAGTAAGTTTAAAAGCGTGAAAAGAACACGGGATAGGCAGGTTCCTCAAAAGTAGACAGTTTAACTGGTTTGTCTTTTCAGTTTTAGATAAGGTCTGGAAAGTGAGCTATACATGTTCTCCTGGCTTCTATTTAAGCCTGTAGCTGTTTCTGGTTTTTCTAAGTACAGTGTTTGGCATAATGTCTCCACCCATGCAGTTCGGGACTTTATCCCCGAAAGTTGCCTCATAAGCATTGGTCTGTCGGCTAACACACGATGCACAAAGTATTGGTGAATTTAGGTAGAGGCTTATAGAAGATGAAAATGTTCCAGGCGGTGCGGCTGATGAGCTGCACATGTCGGGTTGTCACAAATTAAGATATGAAAAGAAAGGGAGTATTATTCAGTGCCATCGTCGCTATTTATTGTGCTGTTTCCAGCTGTGCCATCAAACCGCAACAAAGTGATGCAGGTGAAATGAAACTCAAGGATGCCTTTGCAGGTCAGTTTCACATAGGCACCGCGCTAAACACGCAGCAGATTGTCGGTCGTGACACGGCAGCGCTTAGGGTAGTAAAGGAGCACTTCAACGCCATTGTTGCTGAAAATGTAATGAAAAGCGCCATGATTCAGCCCAGGGAAGGGGAGTTTTACTTTGACCTGGCAGACCGCTTTGTGGCGTTTGGGGAGCAGCATAACATGCTCATCAATGGTCATACGCTGATTTGGCACTCGCAGGCACCACGTTGGTTTTTTCAGGATAGCGCTGGCAACGACGTGTCGCGTGAGGTATTGATCCAGCGCATGAAAAACCATATCTCTACCGTGGTAGGCCGGTACAAAGGCCGGGTGCATACCTGGGATGTTGTGAATGAGGCTATACTGGATGATGGCTCGTGGCGAAAGAGCAAGTTCTACGAAATCATTGGCGAAGACTTTGTGAAACTGGCGTTTCAGTTTGCCCATGAAGCAGACCCGGAGGCGGAACTGTATTATAATGACTACTCTATGTTCCATTCCGGCAAAAGGGCAGGCGTGGTCGCCATGGTCAGGAAGCTGCAGCAACAGGGAGTGCGGGTGGATGGCATTGGCATGCAGGGGCACATCGGTTTGCAGTACCCACCCATTGAGGAGTTTGAGAAGAGCCTGCTGGCTTTTTCAGACCTCGGGGTGAAAGTCTTGATTACCGAACTGGACCTGACAGTACTTCCTGCTCCACGTGAAAATGTTGGGGCCGATGTGTCTGCCAGTTTTGAATACCAGCAACAAATGAACCCCTATGCGGATGGACTGCCTGATTCCGTGAGCGAGGCATTCAATGCCCGCTACCTGAGCTTTTTCAAGCTCTTTACAAAGCACCAGGATAAGATTTCGAGGGTAACACTTTGGGGAGTAAACGATGGCCACTCCTGGCGCAACGGTTGGCCGATGCGTGGCAGAACCGACTACCCCTTGCTTTTCGACAGAAATAATAAACCGAAGCCTGTCGTCAAGTCTATCATGCAGGCGGCACAAAATGCTTCTCCTGAATGAGTTGATAAGGGAGGGCTTCAGGAAACAGAAACGCTTCATGCCTCAGAGGCAGGCTCGTTTCATTCTGTGATTGCCCTCGCTCGCGTCTCGCGAGTGTGAGCTATGCTGTGTCTTTTGGCCGGCAAGCATTTGTTGGCCAAAAGACACAACAACGGCAATGTTGTTTTTAAGTTGACGGCATTGGATTACCCTCCCCGGAGGGGCTAGGGCTGGGTTTAAGATATACATCAACTGAAGAACATTTTCAAAGTGCAACATTCGGTTGATAATGGTACAGGAGCATGGTAGGCCTGCTGATGACAAAAGAAAACAAGCAACAGTAAACAACCCGTTCTGTAAAGGGATATCTTTAATGAACAATTCTAACACATAAATGATAGACTTATGAGAAAACCTATTCTAAAGTTCTCTTTCCTGGTTGCTGCCATGCTGGCGGCATTTTCTTCGTATGCGCAGTCTAACTTCAGTAGCAAGTTGATTGGCGTAGGCGTCGTGGTGTCGGATATAGAACGTTCGTTAGACTTTTACACCAACGGAATCGGGATGGTAAAAGCCTACAGTTTTGAAATCAATCCAGAATTTTCGAAGCGATCAGGCCTTGCGAACGGGGTTCCTACTTCTGTAACCGTCTTAAAATTAGAGAACAGCCCGGAAGCCAACGAATGGAAGCTTATGAGCTTCGGGGAAAAAGCACCGCGTCCCAAAGCGAAATTTATCCAGGACGATGTAGGCATGCAGTACATTACCATTAATGTAAAAGCGCTAAAGCCGATCATAGAAAGACTGAAAGAAAGAAATGTTCCGTTCCTGGGAAGCACACCCACACCTCTTAACCAGAATGCTCACTTTGTGCTGGTGCAGGATCCTGATGGTGTTTTCATAGAGTTGATAGGACCGATGGAATAATATCAAACCCCGCCATCGTAACATCGTTTTTCTAACGTACCGGGTCAAGCCACCCCTGCCCCTCTGGGGGTGCAGGGGCCTCCATTAGAGTCAAAGGAGGGGAGCCTGCTACTTCATTTTCCGAAAGCTTTTTCTACAGTTATCCTTTGTTGCTGTAACCTGCCAGTACGAAGCGAATCTGTTTTCAGTCTTTCCGCAGAAGACAAGATGGACAAGGCTGTCAGTGAGTTCCCGGATAAGCTGTAGCCAGGGTAACTTAGGCAAATTAGAACGTGCAAGGAGCTTCAAGGAAGTGGTATAACACTCTGGTGAGCGAGTAAGAGAGTGCGTCAGGACCCTTGCAAAAGGCAACAAACCGGAACTGCTGGCGGCAGAGCCACAAGAAGAACAAGTGCTAACAGCTGCTATAGAAAAGCGGCTGTTGACTTCCTCCACCCTTTTGTTTTAAGAAGCAAAAAACCAAATACTTCAATAAATTGACAACGTTAGCTCATAATGCTTATATTTATGCCAACGTTGGCATAAAGTACATGGGTAGTATGTTTGCTTTGAAACCCTTGTAGCACCTGACGAGAGCATCTTGCTGTGGAATGGCGGATTCACGGCGAGTGTAGAAACAGAATTATATTAACCTATAGCGTAACCATACTTTACAAATGAAAGCTTTCCTGTCACTTATTGTCATGGCTTTGTTTCTGGGAGCAGCACCCTCTGCTCCCAAGCAGGAAGAGAAGTACAAGTACCCCTTCCAGAACCCAGAGCTCCCTATCGAAACCCGCGTGAATGACCTCGTCTCCCGCCTTACCCTGGAGGAGAAGGTTGGGCAGATGCTGAACTCGGCTCCGGCTATAGAAAGGCTGGGGATTCCGTCCTACGACTGGTGGAACGAGGTGCTGCACGGCGTGGCCCGCACCCCCTACAGGGTAACCGTGTTCCCGCAGGCCATCGGTATGGCCGCCACCTTTGACACAGTTTCTCTCAAGCGCATGGCCGACTACTCCGCCCTGGAGGGCAGAGCCGTCTATAACAAAGGGGTGGAGGAAGGAAAGTCAGGGCAGCGCTACATGGGCCTTACCTACTGGACGCCCAACATCAACATCTTCCGTGACCCCCGCTGGGGCCGCGGGCAGGAAACCTACGGCGAGGACCCTTTCTTAACGGCTATGCTGGGCCGTGCCTTTGTGCGCGGGCTGCAGGGGGATGACCCTAAGTACCTGAAAGCGGCTGCCTGTGCCAAGCATTACGCGGTGCACAGCGGACCGGAGCCGGAGCGCCACGTGTTCAACGCCACCCCTTCCGACTACGACCTGTGGGACACGTACCTGCCTGCCTTCGAAGAGCTGGTGGTGAATGCCGACGTGGCGGGTGTGATGTGCGCCTACAACGCCTTCAGGGGGCAGCCCTGCTGCGGCTCTGATAAGCTGATGCAGGACATCCTGCGCAACCAGTGGCAGTTTACCGGCTACGTGACCTCCGACTGCTGGGCCATTGATGACTTCTTCAAGAACCACAAGACCCACCCCGATGCTGCCAGCGCCTCTGCCGACGCCGTGATGCACGGCACCGACCTGGACTGCGGCACCGATGCCTACAAGGCGCTGGTGCAGGCCGTGAAGGACAACATGATTACGGAGCGCCAGATTGATGTGTCCGTAAAACGGCTGTTCACCATCCGCTTCCGCCTGGGCATGTTCGACCCGGCAGCCATGGTGGCCTACGCGCAGACCCCATCCAGCGTGCTGGAGAGCGCCCCGCACCAGGCCCATGCCCTGAAGATGGCGCAGCAGTCTATGGTGCTGCTCAAGAATGAGAAAAACACGCTGCCCCTGCGCAAGAACATGAAGAAAATAGCTGTTATCGGTCCTAATGCCGATAACCCCATCGCCGTGCTGGGCAACTACAACGGGCAGCCATCAGAGGTAGTCACCGCCCTGGAGGGCATCCGCAGCAAAGTGGGTCCTGACACGGAGGTTGTGTACGAAAGAGCCACCACCTTTACCAAAGACACCCTGCTGGTATACACCGACATCTCCAATCAATTGAGCATAGACGGTAAGCCCGGTGTGAAGGCTGAGTACTTTAACAACAAAGAGCTGAAAGGGCAGCCGGTGGCGGTGCGCCAGGAAAAAGGCATCAACAACGCCTGGCAGGAAGGAGAGGCTGTGGTAGGAAACATGAAAGCCTATGATTTCTCGGCCCGCTATACAACCGATTTTACTGCTGACAAGACAGGCACCATCACCTTTGAGGTGGAAGGCGATGACGGCTACCGCTTCTTCGTGGATGGGAAGGAGCAACTGAACGCCTGGACCCGCAACCGCTGGGGCCCGAAAACCTATAAACTGACAACCCAGCAGGGCAAGACGCACCGCCTGGTGCTGGAGTATGTGCAGGAGGGAGGAAAGGCCTCCATCGCGCTGCGTGCCGGCAACATGGCCAAAACCGATTTCAAGGCGCTGGCTAACCGTGTGAAAGATGCCGATGCCATCATCTTTGTGGGCGGTATTTCCCCGCAGCTGGAAGGAGAGGAGATGCAGGTGAACGACCCGGGCTTTGAAGGCGGCGACCGCACCACCATCCTGCTGCCCCAGGTGCAGACAGACCTGATGAAAGCACTAAAGGCTACCCGCAAGCCAGTGGTGTTCGTGATGATGACCGGCAGTGCCATTGCCACGCCGTGGGAGTCGGAGAACATTCCGGCCATTGTCAATGCCTGGTATGCCGGCCAGTCGGCGGGTACCGCCATTGCCGATGTGCTGTTCGGAGACTACAACCCTGCAGGCCGGCTGCCGCTCACCTTCTACAAGAGCGATAAGGACCTGCCTCCGTTTGGTGATTATTCCATGGAAGGCCGCACCTACCGTTATTTCAAGGGGCAGCCCCTCTACGGCTTCGGGCACGGGCTGAGCTATACCACTTTCAAGTATGACCAGTTGCAGGTGCCTGCCACCGCGCAGGTGCACAGACCGGTGCAGGTAAGCGTGCGGGTGACAAACACCGGGAAGATGGATGGCGAAGAAGTGGTGCAGTTGTACACCAGCCGTGAAGTGCCGGGCTACAGAACGCCTGTCAGAGCCCTGAAGGGCTTCCAGCGCATCCCGCTCAAGAGAGGCGAAAGCAAGGTAGTGACCTTCACCATCCGTCCGCAGGACCTTACTGTGATAGGAGAAGATGGGTATGCCAACTATGTGCCCGGCACCATCCAGTTGAGCGTGGGCGGCAGCCAGCCCGATGCTTCCACCAGAAAGAGCAGGAAAACAGTGGAAGGAACAGTTGCCTTGCAGTAAAGGGATTCTCTAAAAAAAGAGGGCCTTCAGATGGAAAAAGTAAATTTCATCTGAAGGCCCTCTTTTTTTGCTACTAGATTAGTTCCATGCGGCAGAAATTAGGTACAGAGAGGTATAGCAAAAAATGAAGTGGCGCGTAAGTTATATCGCGCGTGTTTTATCACTGGAATATACTTATCATGTCCTCAAAGAAACGAGCATTGAATACCGGAGCAGCAAAAGTCTGTCTTTTCCTTCTGGCACTTTGGTTATGCGCCTGCAAGCCTGCTTCACAGGTACAGGATGTCGCTCAGGAGAACTTTATCAACTTAGCAGATCCAACTGTATTTTACCACGGCGGCACGTATTACCTGTATGGTACCGTGGAGGGCAATGCGAATCAGGGATTTGAGGTATATACTTCAAAAGACCTGAAGTTATGGGAGGGGCCGAAAGGGGCAAGCAATGGCTTTGCACTGGCGAAGGAAGATGCCTATGGCACAAAAGGATTCTGGGCGCCTCAGGTCTTTTACCACCAGGGCAGATTTTACATGGCCTATACTGCCAACGAGAACATTGCAATAGCAGCAAGCAGCAGTCCGCTCGGGCCTTTTACGCAGCAGGTGAAGCAGCCGCTGGCAGCACCTGTAAAGCAAATAGATCCTTTTGTTTTTGTGGATGATGATGGGAAGAAGTATTTGTACCATGTGCGCCTGCAGGAAGGGAACAGGATATTTGTAGCAGAAATGACGGATAACATGACCGGGATAAAAGAGGAGACACTCCGGGAGTGCATTGCGGCAGAAGTACCCTGGGAGAACACCGCGAAAGCAGACTGGCCAGTGGCAGAGGGCCCAACAGTGCTGAAGCACAACAACCTGTACTATATGACGTACTCTGCCAATGATTTCCGTAACCCGGACTACGCGGTGGGGTATGCCACCAGCAGTAGCCCGCTGGGGCCGTGGGTCAAACAGGAAACCAGCCCCATTATCAGCACAAAAAGCATTGCTGAAAAAGGAACAGGGCATGGCGACTTTGTGAAGGATAAGCGAGGCAACCTGGTTTATGTGTTCCATACACACCATTCAGACACGGCGGTTGCCCCGAGGAGAACAGCTATCATCAAGGCAGAATTCTCTAAAAGCAGTGATGGAGCTGAGGATAAGCTGATTGTTGACCGTGGAAGTTTCTTTTACCCGAAGATAAAGTTCTAAGGTGCCCGCCGCCATAGAATAATTGCGCTGGTACTGAAGGCAAAAACTCTTGAAAGCGCCGCTGCCATGAACCTGTTCAGGATAGAAGGCGCTTGCCTTACTACAAATCCTACTTTCATGCTTTTCCCAGCGTTAAGGAGATATCAGGAGAGGACACTAAAATTCGCTGTTACCCATTGGGTATGAATTTTTGTGCCTGAAACGAATTGTTAATATAGTATCTGTATTTGATAATTCTGGAGAGGCAATAAATAAGTGTATTTCTTACGTTTGCATAAGGCACTTTCTTTTATTTTAGTTATATTGAATATAATTTGATTCTGAAAGAACTGAACTGCCAGTGCGAAAGCCTAATTATTTCAGGTATAAAGGCTGTCTCTTGGCATATGCGCAGCCTTTTCCGGCACTTTTGTTTTGCTCTGTATCAGTTGAAGCTTCATGGGTTATACCTGTTCGGGGTACTATGCTTTTGTTGTAGGTTAGGGTGATTAATCACTGTTTGTATAAATAAATCATAGATAAAGTAATAGTAGGAAAGCATTTATGAAGAAGTTACTGTGCATTATTTTTCTTTTTAGTTTGGCCATCGGTGGCTGTACCGAAAAGGCTCAGACAGGGCAGAGCTCACAGGCTGAGTCTCCTGCCAAAAGAATCGATATTCTCTTCCTGGGGCACGACAGCAAACATCACGACTCCGAAAAGTACTTTCCGCAGCTGGCCCTTCCGCTCTTTCAGGAAGGCATCAGCCTGCACTACACCGCTGATCCGGCGGACCTGACAGCAGAGAATCTGAAGAAGTATGATGGCCTGATGATTTATGCCAACCATGACAATATTAAGCCGGAGCAGGAGCAGGCGATAAAAGAATTTGTGGAGGGTGGAAAGGCGCTTATCCCTATTCATAGTGCTTCCTACATGTTCCGGAACTCTGACTGGTACGTGAACGCGGTGGGCGGGCAGTTCAAATCGCATAAGGTGGGTACCTTCACGGCCCCTATCGTAAAGCCGGAGCACCCTGTGATGCAGGGTCTCTCTGAATTTGAAACCTGGGACGAGACTTACGTGCATCACAAAATTAACCCGGACATGACCGTGCTGATGGAGCGGGTAGAGGGAGACCACCGGGAGCCGTGGACCTGGGTACGGAACCAGGGGGAAGGTAAAGTGTTCTACACCGCCTACGGGCATGATGAGCGCACCTGGAGCAACCCGGGTTTTCATGAGCTGGTGGCAAACGGCGTAAAGTGGGCAGTGAGCGAGGAAGCATTGGGCCGTCTGGCACGGCTGAACATCCCCCAGCCTCAGTTTGAGGACGCAAACATTCCGAACTACGAGAGACGTGACCCTGCTCCTAAATTCCAGCACGCCCTTACACCTGAAGAATCTCAGAAACTCATAAAAGTACCTGTTGATTTTGAGTTGCAGCTCTTTGCATCAGAGCCGGATATTGTCAATCCTATTGCCATGGCCTGGGATGAAAGAGGACGCCTGTGGGTGATTGAAACAACAGATTACCCCAACGAAATACGCACCGATGACGGCAAGGGCGATGACAGAATAAAAATACTCGAAGATACAAACGGTGACGGCAAAGCCGACAAGGTAACGGTGTTCGCTGAAGACTTAAACATCCCTACCAGCATCGCCTTCGCCAATGGGGGTGTCATTATCTCTATGGCACCGCATTTCGTTTTCTTGAAAGATACAGACGGTGATGACAAGGCGGATGTAAGAGAAAACATCATCACAGGCTGGGGCAAGAGCGATACACATGCAGGCCCCTCTAACCTGAAATACGGCTTGGACAACAAAATATGGGGGGTAGTAGGCTACTCCGGCTTCAATGGAAATGTGAGCGGCAAAGACCTGAATTTCAGCCAAGCCCTTTACCGTTTCGACCCGGACGGAAAAAACCTGGAGCCGTTGGGCAGGACAACCAACAACACCTGGGGACTTGGCTTTTCAGAAGAGTTTGATGTGTTTGTGTCTACTGCCAATGGCCTGCACAGTGCCTATTTCGCGATGCCGAACCAGTATGCGAAACGCGCGGTTGCCGGTGGCTCCGGTAATACAGTCTACCGTATCGATACGCACTACGACATGCCGCACATTACACCGTACCTGCGCCAGGTTGACTTCCACGGAGGCTACACCGCTGCGGCAGGACATAACATTTATACGGCCAGAGACTATCCAAAGGCCTTCTGGAACAGCGTAGGCCTCGTAACGGAGCCAACAGGACGTGTGCTGCACAAAGTTATCCTGAAACGAAAAGGTGCCGGTTATACAGAAAAGAACGGCTTCAACCTGCTGTCCAGTTCAGATGAATGGTTTGCCCCTGTGCACGCAGAAGTAGGCCCTGACGGAGCTATTTGGGTGGCAGACTGGTACAACTTCATCATTCAGCACAACCCGACCCCACGTGGCTTTGAGAACGGGGAAGGCAACGCCTACGTGAACCCGTGGCGCGACAAGCAGCACGGCCGCATCTACCGCTTGGTGTATAAGGGCGCTAAGCCAAGTGAGCCGATGCAGCTGACCGCCAGCAATGCGGAAGGACTGCTGGCCGCATTGAGCAACGACAACATGTTCTGGCGCACTACAGCGCAACGCCTGATTGTGGAGAACCAGGTTAAAGAAGTTATACCCGGTTTATATGCGCTGGTAAACGACCAGAGTGTGGATGAGATTGGCCTGAACAATCCTGCTGTGCATGCCCTGTGGACGCTGCACGGATTGGGTGCTTTGGATGGCTCTAATGCCCAGGCACTGGAGGTGGCAACAAAAGCACTTTCACATCCGGCTGCAGGCGTAAGAAAGAACGCCGTGCAGGTGCTTCCAAGAAACGAGAAAACACTGACGGCGCTGCAGAATGCCGACTTGCTTAACGACAAGGACCTGAGAGTGCGCATGGCTGCTGTACTGGCTCTGGCCGACATGCCTGCCTCTGAGGAGCTAGGAAAGCTGGTGTATGAGGCAAGCCTGAAGCCGGAGAACGCAGCGGATGAGTACCTGCCGCAGGCATTCTTCGCTGCCGCACTCGCTCACCAGCCGGGTTTCATGGCAGCCGCTCCTAAAAACCTGTCCTTGGAAAGGCCAGACTCTGTACTGACACTTTCTGAGCGCCTCGTGAAGAGCATGGGCTACGAGAAGTACAGGCTCGACAGGTGGACGCCTATCATGTTCCCTCCTGATGTTACCGGAAAAGAGATAACTGTGCGCGCTTCCATAGGGCCGTCTAATGATGGTTTTGAAGGTGTTGTCATGTCGCATGGTGGCAAAGACTCTGGGTACAGCCTGTATGTGCAGGACAATAAATTACACTGGCTGGTGAAGCAAAACGGGAAGGCTTACAAAGCAACCTCCACAACGGCCCTGCCTGCTGAGAGATTTGATGCGGTAGCTAAACTAGCTTCCGGCGGTGTGATGACCCTCAACGTGAACGACAAGACTGTAGCGGAAGCCAAAGCTCCTTCGCTTTTCACCAAGCCGCTGACACAGGAAGAAGTACGTGTAGGCCGTGATGCCAGAGAAGAAGAAAACAAAGTGGGCGACTATCCTGACAGATTTTTCTTCAAAGGCGAGTTAAGGAGAGATGCGAGCCTGGAGCTCAAAAAACCTGTTGAAGGATCGAAGGCCAAAGGCAACACAACGGTGGCTGCTGTAACCCGGGACAGAAATGTGCGGGCAGTTGCTTCTGGAACCAAGCCAGCTGCTAAAGCCTCCGCTGCCAAACCAGCCGCCAAACCTACGGAGAAGGGTGCAACCATCAACATCAAGGTGGTAGAGCATGAGATGAAGTTCGATAAAGAGTCTTTCACAGTAAAGGCCGGTCAGAAAATTACGCTTCATTTTTCTAACCCTGATTTCATGCAGCACAACTTTGTGCTTATCATGCCAGGTACGCTGGAGAAAGTTGGCAAGGCCGCTGATGTGCTGGCCCGCGACCCGAAAGGCGCTGCGAAGAACTACATTCCGAATATGACGGAGGTGATTGTAGCTACGCCGCTGGTAGACCCACAGGGCCGGGAAACACTGGTGTTCACGGCTCCCGATAAGCCGGGTGAGTATCCTTTTGTGTGCACCGTGCCAGGCCACTGGCGCCTGATGAACGGCATCATGAAAGTAGAAGCAAGTAACTTATAAGGGAAAACACCTCGTACCAAACACGACAGCAAGGCAAAGCAGGTGCCGGGGCGGCAGAAGAAGCTGTTCCTGCACCTGACTTGTGATGCTGAAGTGGTGTGCCGGATAACAATGAAAGCTCCCGTTTTTGAAGAAAAAATAATAAAAGAATGAGTTTGAAAGACATAAAGTTTGGTGTCAGCACCTGGCTCTGGACCTCCCCCTTCAGCACAGAAACGACCTCCCTTTTCCCGAAGATAAAGGAGATGGGTTATGACATGGTGGAGATACCCGTGGAAGACCCTGCCCTGTTGGACGTGAAAAAGGTAAAGGAGGCACTGGCAGAGAATGGCCTGAAGCCAATTATTTGCGGAGCCTTTGGCCCCAGCCGCGACCTGACACACGACGACCCCACTTACCACCAGACAAGCTTCGATTACATTGAGGCCTGCCTCGACATCTGTGTAGAGCTCGGAGCCGGTTTCCTGGCAGGGCCTATGTACTCTGCCGTTGGCAAAGCCCGCCTGGTGTCGCCGGAGCAAAAGCAGGTAGAGTGGGACAGAGCCGTTACAAACCTTCGAAAGGTATGCGACATGGCGGAAGACCGGGGACTGAAGATTGCCCTCGAGCCCCTCAACCGCTTTGAGTCAGATTTGATTAATACCGCAGAAGACGTGATGCGCCTGGTAAACGATATCAACCACCCGGCTGCCAACGTGCTGCTCGACGGCTTCCACATGAATATCGAGGAACCCAGCATAGAGCGGGCCATCCGCCTGGCAGGCGACAAACTCATCCACCTGCAGGTATCAGAGAACTACCGGGGCACCCCGGGCACAGGCCAGACCCGCTGGGACGACTACAGGAGAGGGCTGGAAGCGATTGACTATAAAGGCGCCGTCTCCATCGAGAGCTTTACGCCACAGGTAAAGGAACTGGCCGGGGCAGTGTGCATCTGGCGCCCGCTGGTGCCCAGCCAGGACGGCTTCGCCAGCGAAGGGCTGCAGTTCCTGAAGTCTTGGGCGGAGGGTGCTGAAAGCACAAGCCAGGAGACAGCGGAGAAAGCAAGACATTAGACAAAGAGAATCATCTGAACAATTGTAAAAAGATAAACTATGAGCCAGAAGAAGATAAACGTGGCAATCGTTGGACTCGGTTTTGGGGCTGAGTTCATTCCAATCTACCAGAAGCACCCAAACGCCAACATGTACGCCATCTGCCAGCGCACCCAAAGCAAAGTAGATGAGATTGGCGACGCTTTCGGGATAGAGGTAAGATACACAGACTATGAGGAGCTCCTGAAAGACCCTAACGTGGACGCCGTGCACATCAACACGCCAATCCAGAATCACGCCGAGCAGTCGATAGCGGCTTTGAGGGCCGGTAAGCACGTGGCTTGTACCGTGCCCATGGCTACTACCGTGGAGGAGTGCCGCCAGATTGTGGAGCTGGTACAGCAAACAGGCTTAACTTATATGATGATGGAGACGGTTATCTACAGCCGGGAGTTCCTGTTCGTGAAAGAGATGTACGAGAAAGGCGAGCTGGGCAGAATCCAGTTCCTGCGGGCCTCGCACCAGCAGGAGATGGCCGGCTGGCCGGGCTATTGGGAAGGGTTGCCGCCGATGCACTACGCTACCCACTGCGTAGGGCCCGTGCTGGCACTGCCAAGAGCGGAGGCAGAATATGTGTCCTGCTTCGGCTCAGGCAGAATAGACGAGGAGCTGATTCCGAAGTACGGTTCGCCGTTTGCCATCGAGACCTGCCACATCAAGTTCAAAGACTCAGACCTGTCTGCGGAGGTGACACGCTCGCTGTTCAACACGGCCCGCCAGTACCGCGAGAGCTTCGACGTGTACGGCTCCAAGAAGAGCTTTGAGTGGACGCTGATAGAGCACGAGGACAGTGTGATACACACAGGCGAGACGCCGGAGCGGGTGAAGATTCCAGACTACGCGCACCTGCTGCCAGAGGAGATTCAGTCCTTCACACAGGCGGGGGTATATGACTCAGATGACAACCAGCACCTGTCTTTCATACAGGGCGCAGGCCACGGCGGCTCACACCCGCACTTGGTGCACGAGTTTGTGAGCGCGCTGGTGGAGGGAAGAGAGCCTTACCCGAACGCCCGCCAATCTGCCAACATCACCTGCGTGGGTATCCTGGCGCACGAGTCGGCCATGCAGGGCGGTAAAATTATGCAGATGCCTGAGTTTACAATGGAGAAAGCGGGAGCTTCTGTAAGTTAGCAACTCTAATTCAGGCAAAAAACTGTATAGCTGGTCTGGCAGCCTGACTTAAATCTAAATTGAATTTCAGGGCCTGATTCAGAAGACCATTGGAATACTGAATCAGGCTCCCTTAAAATGCTTGTAGTTGACCTACAGCATGGGTGAGAAATATTTCTCCCTGTGTAGTTTAACATACTCTGTGGGAGTGTAGGAGGTGATATCCTTGAACTGGCGGTTAAAGTAGGAAATATTGTCAAAGCCGCACTCAAAGGCTGTTTCCCGGATATTCCATCTGTCCTCTATAAGCAGTCGGCAGGCATGGCCAATTCTGATTTCATTAAGGAAACTGGAGAAGGTCTTGCGGGTGTGCTGCTTAAAGTAGCGACAGAAGGCATTGGTGCTCATGTTAGCGATGCTGGCTGCCTTCTGCAACTTAACCTCCTCCGAAAAGTTATTCATGATATAGTTAAACACATCATTCATCTTCTTACTGTCAGAGTCATTCTGAGGTCCATCAAAGCCCACGGAAGAGAGTAGCTCCAGTTCCTTTGACAGCGAAAGCAAGTGGAGGAAGTTAAAAAGCTGCATGAGTCTTTCGAAGCCTTCCAGATAAAGCATCTGTTCAACCAGGGCAGTTGCTTTCTTTTTTGTTTCTCCGTTGATGCGAATACCTCTTTTGCTGCTGAGCAGCAACTTTTGGATAGGATTGACTTCGGGTAAAGAGAGAAAACGTTCTCCTAAAGATTCTACCTGGAAAAATATGGATATATTCCGGGCGCTAAGACCAGAATTCTCTTCATAGAATTTTTTATCGTTGCGAAACACGTGAGGAAGATTAGGGCCCAGGAGTAATATGTCTCCTGAACTGAAGCTGCCAATGTTATCGCCGATAAATTGGGTTCCGGAGCCCTCACAGATGAACATGACCTGGACCTCGGGGTGAAAATGCAGGTTGTCGTAAAAGTGAGGCTGCTCCTCGTACTGAACGCGTATGGTCTCGTCTGAACTTTTGGGGATTTGAAAGTAAACAGGCTTCATGGCAGTCATGCAACAATGTACCCATAAGTTAAAGAAAAAATGGTATAGGTTGATTATAGAGAAGAAATGGCAAGAAATTCAACCATAGCGCCATTATTAAAACATCATGTACTTAAATTTAATAGATAGTGAGTGACGTTATTTTGTCTTTCGAAGGTATCACGGTGCGTTCTGTGGGGCAGCCAATAGTAAGTGATATCAGCTTCGAAATAAAGAAAGGAGAACACTGGGTATTAGTAGGCGACAACGAAACAGGTAAGCATTTGCTGCTGGACACTATTGCCGGAAATGTACCGATTGTGAGCGGAAAGGTAAATTTCAACTTCCAGGAGGAGTACAAGCAGGAGAACCCGGTGCAGTCTTCCCGCTTCCTGTGGCAAAAGCCTGTTTCCTTTGTTTCCTCGCGCCATTCCTTCTCCAGCTTATCGGGTAAAGAGGAGCTTTTTTACCAGCAGCGGTATAACGCAGCATACGCTTCAGATGCACCTACTGTAAAACAACACCTTTCTGACATTACCCCATTCTCAGATTTCCCCTCCTGGACTTATGATAAAGTAGTGGTGGCTTTACGCCTGCAGCAACTTCTGGAGAAAGAACTGATTAAGCTCTCCAACGGGGAAACGAAAAGGGTGCTGTTAGCCGCAGCCTTACTCCGTAACCCGTCCCTGTTACTGCTGGATAATCCTCTATCAGGGCTGGATGTCGGGTCCAGGGAGAGCTTTAATGAGTTGGTGACAGCCATCACGGATTCGGGAATAACAGTCGTCATGGTCACCTCTCCTGAGGAGATACCGGATGCCATCACACATGTTGCCGTCTGGAACGAAGGCCAGGAAGTAGCTACTATGTCAAAAAAACAGCTCACCACGCGCGCGCAAAACAAGGTGCAGCCGGAGCCGCTGGATAAAACAAAACTGCAGGCGCTTCTTTATGCCACGGCCACTCCAGCCTTTGACGCCATTGTGAAGATGGAAGATGTTTCCATCAAGTATGGAGACAAGACGGTGCTGGATAACATTTCCTGGGAAGTAAAGCAAGGTGAGAAGTGGGCGCTGGTGGGGCATAACGGAGCAGGAAAATCTACTTTGTTAAGCCTGATTAACGGAGATAACCCGCAGGCTTACGCAAATAAAATCACCCTCTTTGACAGGAGGAGGGGAAGCGGGGAAAGCATCTGGGATATCAAGAAAAACATAGGTTTTGTTTCTCCTGAGTTGTTTCAGTACTTCCCCGGCGGGCAGTCCTGCCAGGATGTGGGAGAGTCCGGTTTCTATGACACGCTAGGGCTTCAGAAAAACAGTGACCTTGAAAAAAGAGCAACCGTATTGCGCTGGATGGAAGTGTTTGGAATAGCAGAGTTGGCAGAAAAACCTCTCAGGAACGTAACGGCAACCAATCAGCGCCTGTGCCTGCTCGCACGTGCACTGGTAAAGAATCCGCCCCTGCTTATTTTAGATGAACCCTGCCATGGCTTCAATGCTTCCCAGCAGCGGCATTTCAAAAGCATCATCAATGCTGTCTGCGAAGCCAGCGACCTGACTATTATTTATGTGAGCCATTACCAGCACGAAATCCCCGAGTGTGTAACGAAGGTGATTCAACTGGAAAACGGAAAGTGCGTGCGCCTCACATCTTGATGAAATAGCAAAGGAAACCTAAACCTGAAAAACACATTAAGGACATCCCCATGGTAAAGAAACTGATTCTCAAAGCCTGCAGCCTTGTGCTGTTGTTAGCCAGCGCAGCGGGTGCCTATGCCCAGGCGCCCGAGTTTACGCGTCAGGATACCTTGCGTGGTTCCATCACAAAAGAAAGGGCGTGGTGGGACCTGACATATTATCACCTGGATGTTGCGGTAAACCCCAGCGACAGCACTGTTCGGGGTATTAACACGATTCAGTATAAGGTGTTGGAGCCAAACCGCCTGATGCAGGTGGACCTGCAGCCGCCCATGCGTATCGAAAAGGTGGTGCAGAACGGGAAAGAGCTGAAGTTTAACAGAGAGGGCAACGTCTATTATATTCAGGTAGGTGAAAACCAGAGAAAAGGGGAGTTGAATAAGGTAGATGTTTTCTTCGGAGGCAAGCCTGTGGTCAGCAAGAATCCGCCCTGGAGCGGTGGGTTTACCTGGAAGAAAGACGCCCAGGGGAATTCGTTCGTCGCGAACTCCAACCAGGGCGATGGGGCCAGTTTGTGGTGGCCTGTGAAAGACCACATGTACGATGAGCCGGACAGCATGCTCATCAGTGTAACGGTGCCCAAGCATTTGATGGACGTGTCGAACGGGAAGTTCAGGAAAATAGAAGCCAGAAACGACAGCACGAAGACCTATCACTGGTTTGTGTCCAACCCCATCAACAACTACGGCGTGAACATCAGCGTGGGCGACTACGCGCATTTCTCAGAAACCTACAAAGGCGAGAAGGGTGAACTGGACCTTGACTATTATGTGCTGAAAGAAAACCTGGAGATAGCCAAGGCACAGTTTAAGGATGCACCCCGTATGCTGCAGGCTTTTGAGCACTGGTTTGGTCCTTACCCTTTTTACGAGGATGGCTTCAAACTCATAGAGGTGCCTTATTTAGGTATGGAGCACCAGAGCGCCGTAACCTATGGCAACGGATACCAGAACGGGTACAGGGGGAGAGATTTGAGCGGCACCGGTTGGGGCCTGAAGTTCGACTTCATCATTATCCACGAGTCCGGGCATGAGTGGTTTGCCAACAATATTACGTACAAAGACATAGCCGACATGTGGATTCATGAAAGCTTCACCAACTACTCCGAAAGCCTCTTTCTGGACTACCACTATGGTAAAGAAGCCGGCAATGCCTACGTCATCGGAACCCGGGGTGGCATCAAAAACGACAAGCCCATTATCGGCAAGTATGGTGTGAACTACCGGGGCTCCGGCGACATGTATCCGAAAGGAGGAAACATGCTGCACACCCTGCGCCAGATTGTAAATGATGACGAGAAGTGGCGCGGCATCCTGAGGGGGCTCAACCGGGATTTTTACCACCAGACCGTGACAACGCAGCAGATTGAAAACTACCTTAGCAAGCACACCGGCCGCGACCTCTCCGCCTTCTTTGACCAGTACCTGCGCGATGTAAGAATTCCGAAGCTGGAGTACCAGGTTACGGGCAATAAACTCAGATACAGGTGGAGTAACACGGTGGATGGATTTAACATACCTGTGAAGGTAACGCTGGGAGGTAAAGAAAAATGGCTGGAGCCTACCGCCACCTGGAAAGAGCTCAAAGTAAAGGGCACGCCTTTGCTAAAGGTAGACCCTAATTTTTATGTAGACGCTGTTAACTTATCCAGTAATGCACAATCCCTCAGGTAAGTTTTAGCAGGCTCCACCGCTGTTGAGAAATTCAGAAAGCCTTCACGATAGTCTCCTTCTAAATATGAAAGGACATTCGTGAAGGCTTTTTCTATTGTTCTACCATTACCAGTTCAATGAAGTTCCTTGATATTTTGCATAGAGCTTGAACCCGCCCACAATCCCTCCAAGGCTCATCTTGTAGGAAAAAATTCAGAGGCTCTGGGAGGGGTTAAAATCAGCAAACAGCTCTATCTTTATTTGTCATCCTGGAAGGATCTTGTTAATAGAGGGCCCCTTCCCCCGCAAGCCGCAAAAGCTTAACCTCCCTTCAAACAAGATTCTTAACAGAATGACAATTTATTATTATGCTTCCAGTTCCTTTTGATTTTTCCTACAAGATAAGTTCACGCTTCTTATTCACCCAAAGCAAATAGTAAAGAATTAACAAAACCTGCGCTGCAGATACAAGCATCAGGTTAATATAGTATCATGATTGGTTAGTATGCAGAAGGTGTTTCTGCTGTTTTAATTCTTTCTTGCAATAGCCTTAACCTAAAATGCAGAAAGCTCATGGCCGCCTTTTCTCATCTTCGCAGCATCCACTCATGCACCGCCGCTACACCGGCACGCTTCCAGGTACGCAGCCTCTGGCTGCTGGCTGCCTTCCTGATATGCTGTCCTCTGTCCCTTCTGGGGCAGGGCACACGGGAGGATTACCAAAGGGCCGAAGCGCAGAAGCAAGCCATGGATGGCAAGATTTACCATGCTCCCCGAAGTTTCCACTGGCTGGAAGGGGAGGAGAAGGTTTGGTATGTGAAGCAGACCCCCAGGGGGAAAGAATTTATGCTGGCGGATGCTAAGAAAGGCACTAAAAAGCCTGCCTTCGACCAGGAGCGGCTGGCCAAAGCTCTCTCGGCAGCCATAGGCGAGCAGGTAGACCCTTACAAGCTTCCTTTCTCAACAATTGATCTCTCTGACAAAGGCAAAGCCGTTGAGTTTGAGGCTGACAATACAAAATGGCGCTACGCATTAAGCTCCAACAAACTCGAGAATAAAGGCCCTGCAAAAGAGCGGGAAAACAGGTACTGGGGTGCAGGTCGGGATGAGCTGAGCAACAAGCCCGTTACTTCACCCGACAGCCAATGGGTTGCCTTTATCAAAAATCACAACGTCTATGTTAAATCTGCTGATAAAAAGAAGCAGGAAGAATACCAACTGAGCTACGACGGCTCTCCCGGCGAGTACTACTCCTCCTTTATCTCCTGGTCCCCGGATTCTAAAAAACTGGCCACAAACAAAGTAAGGCAGGGCAAAGAGCACCTGCTCTACCTGCTCGAGTCTTCCCCCCAGGACCAGTTGCAGCCAAAGCTGCACACGCGCCACTACCTGAAACCGGGTGATGCCCTGCCCCAGAAGTCTCCGCAGCTTTTTCTGCTCGACACAAAGCAGCAGGTAAGTGTGGACCCAACACCCTTCGGCCCGGGAGAGCAGTATAGCCTGTCGAATCCGGACTGGCGCAAAAGCGGGCGCGCCTTTACCGTAGAGTACAACCAGCGGGGCCACCAGGCTTATAAAGTGCTGGAAGTGGACGCGCAGACCGGAAAAGTAAAGGAATTGATAAAGGAAGAAAACAAGACCTTCATCGACTACAGCGGCAAAAAATACCGGCGTGATGTGTCAGATGGGAAAGAAGTCATCTGGGCCTCAGAGCGCGATGGCTGGAACCACCTTTACCTCTACAACGGCGAAACAGGCAAAGTAAAGAACCAGATAACAAAGGGTGAATGGGTAGTGCGTCAGGTGGTGCACGTAGATGAGGCAAAGCGGAACATTGTGTTTGCCGGCAGCGGCCGGGAGCAGGGGCAGGACCCTTACCTGGTGCAGTACTACAAGGTAAATTTCGACGGCAGCGGTCTTACGCCGCTCACCAAAGAAGATGCCCACCACACCGGCACCTTCTCTCCAGAACACAAATATTTTGTGGATGCTTACTCCAGAGTAGACCAGCCGCAGGTGACTGTTATCAGAAACACGTTAGATGGCCGGGTAGTGATGGAGCTGGAGAAAACAGAAGCGGCGGATCTGTACCAGGCAGGTTGGAAGGCGCCGGAGGTGTTCACTTCCAAAGCAAGAGACGGGAAAACAGACATCTGGGGTATTATCATCAGGCCTTCCAACTTTGATGCTACGAAGAAGTACCCCGTCATTGAATATATCTACGCCGGGCCGCACAGCGCCTTTGTGCCGAAGACCTTTGGTAGTTCACGCCACCTGCACGAGCTAGCAGAGCTTGGCTTTGTGGTAGTGCAGCTGGATGGCATGGGCACCTCGAACCGATCAAAGGCGTTCCAGGATGTAAGCTGGCAGAACCTCAAAGATGCGGGCTTCCCGGACAGGATTGCCTGGATTAAGGCCGCAGCAAAGCAATACCCTTACATGGACATTGACCGGGTGGGCATCTTCGGGACATCCGCCGGAGGGCAAAGTTCGGCGGGCGCGCTCCTGTTCCACCCCGACTTCTACAAAGTAGCTGTTTCTTCCTCAGGCTGCCACGACAACCGCATGGACAAGATATGGTGGAATGAGCAGTGGATGGGCAAACTCGGTCCCCACTACGCAGCTTCCTCTAACGTGGAGAACGCGCACAGGCTGCAGGGCAAACTCATGCTCATCCTCGGAGAACTGGACGACAACGTAGACCCGGCTTCAACTCTGCAACTAGTTAACGCGCTGATAAAGGCTAATAAGAACTTCGACTTCCTGATGATACCTGGAGCAGGCCACACATCTGGCGGAGACTACGGTGAACGAAAGCGGCGGGACTTTTTTGTGAAACACCTCCTCGGGATAGAGCCGCCGGAGTGGGAGCAGAAGACTGAAGATTCTTCTGCCAAGTTATAAATTCTGAGAGGACATTAGAGTTTACTGGCAATTAAAAAAAGAGGGCGAATCAGGCTTTATTACGAAGGAAATATCTGGAAGAAAAGGCTATCTACAAGGAGCAGGTTGGTCTTCATCAGCCTGAAGTGTATGTAAGGTGCGTCATAACCTGTTCTATGCCTGGAGAGTGTATTAAAAAATATTTACTTATCTTATGGTGAACGCTTAATAGAATTCACCAACCTTTCAAGATAGGTTTGCATGGGTAGTATAGTGTCATGAAAGGTTAGATACTGAAAGTGAACTGGGGTGGCAAGGGCTAGCTTTGCTTCTGAGACGAGACAAACAGATACATTAATAAAAAACATTGAGACGTATGAGAGTAAAATGGGAGGGGGTTTTCCCTGCGGTGACCACTAAGTTCACAGAAGACGACAGGCTTGACATCGAGGCATTCTTGGCAAACATTGAATCGCAGCTCTCTGCCGGGGTGAGGGGCATCATCCTGGGGGGTACCCTGGGAGAGGCCAGCACCTTGAGCGAGGAGGAGAAGGCCGTACTGGTGCGGGAGACGGTTGCCTTTGTAGAAGGCCGGGTGCCGGTCATCCTTAACATCGCCGAGCAGACCACCGCCGGGGCTGTTGAAGCGGCTGCCGCTGCAAAAGAGAACGGGGCCAGCGGTCTGATGCTGCTTCCCCCCATGCGCTACAAGGCGGATGAGCGGGAGACGGTGGCCTACTTCAAGGCCGTGGCCGCCTCTACTGACTTGCCCATTATGATTTACAACAACCCCATCGACTACCGCATCCTGGTCACGTTGGACATGTTCGCTGAGATGGTGGAGTGTGAGAACATACAGGCTGTAAAGGAGTCGACGCGGGAGGTAGGCAACATCACGCGCATGCGCAACCGCTTCGGCGAGAGGTTCAGCATTCTCTCAGGCGTGGACACGCTGGCCCTGGAAAGCCTTGTATTAGGCGCTGACGGTTGGGTAGCGGGCTTGGTCTGCGCCTTCCCTAGAGAGACTGTGGCGATTTATGAGCTGGTGAAGGCGGACAGGCTGAAGGAGGCGGTGAAGCTGAACCGCTGGTTCTTCCCGCTGCTGGAGCTGGACGTGCACCCTAAGCTGGTGCAGAACATCAAGCTGGCCGAGGTGCACACGGGGCTGGGAACAGAGCAGGTACGGCTGCCGCGGATGCCGCTGGAGGGGGAGGAGCGCGAGCAGGTGCTCAAAATCATTCAACAGGCACTCGATACAAGGCCTGACCTCGATGAGCTACAACTGGAGCAGCAGGTGCCTTCAAAAAGTGAAGTTGCTGCGGAATAAAAGGCTGAACAGGATTAAAAGGTCTTCCTTTGTTCGTACTTTAGAAATCTACATATGCTTTGCAGGTTAAACCTGCAAAGCATATTCATATCATCTTAAAAAGTAGCATATGCCATTTGAACAGATTTTAAATCAATCAGAAGAAGCATTTAAGATTTATAAGAAGACAGCAGCCAGTACAAAGGCAGCGTTTTTAAGGGAAGTAGCTGCCGAAATAGAGGCGCTTGGTGATGAGCTGGTACAAACTGCAAGTGCGGAATCTAACCTGCCGGCAGGGCGCATTACGGGTGAGCGGGGCAGAACAATGAACCAGCTGCGGCTTTTTGCTGATCTGCTGGAAGAAGGAACCTGGCTCGAAGCAACCATTGATACGGCTTTGCCAGATCGCAGCCCCATACCAAGAGCTGACTTGCGCAGGATGTTAGTGCCACTCGGACCAGTAGTTGTGTTTGGGGCCAGTAATTTTCCGCTGGCATTCTCTACCGCAGGTGGCGATACAGCATCTGCGCTGGCTGCCGGTTGTACGGTGGTTTATAAAGAGCATCCGGGGCACCCGAAAACATCACAGCTGGTGTACAGCGCTATTCAGAAAGCTTTAAAATCATGTGATTTGCCGGAGGCTGTTTTCCAGCATGTCAGCGGAGGTATAGAGGCTGGCCAGCAGTTGGTAAAAGACCCGAAAACAAAAGCGGTTGCTTTCACAGGGTCCTACAGAGGAGGTAAAGCCATCTTCGACCTGGCATGCCAGCGGGAGCAGCCTATACCGGTATACGCCGAAATGGGAAGTATAAACCCTGTTCTGGTACTGCCGGAAAAAGCCGAGGCAGAAAGCCAGCAGCTGGCCGAGCAGGCGGCGCAATCTGTGCTGCTGGGGGTGGGGCAGTTCTGCACGAATCCCGGCCTTATCTTTTACCCGGAAACTGGCAGTACCACAATGTTCCTGGAGCGGCTTGCTGAAAAACTGGAGGAAGCTGCCGGGGATAAAATGCTACACGAGGGCATTTGTGAGAACTATTACAAAGGGCTCAATAAACTTTTAGCCAGCGGAGGCATTGAAAAACTGGTGACACCAGACGAGGATGTACTTACAGGCAAAGCGGCCCTGGCCAAAACAACTGTAAAAGAGTGGCTGCAGAATCCGGAAATGCAGGAGGAGGTTTTCGGGCCTTTTACACTGGTGGTGACCTACAATGGTCTGGAAGAACTGGAGCAGGCAGCAGAGCAGTTGCAGGGGCAGCTTACGTGCACCATCTGGGGAAGTGACGCTGAGTTAAAGCAGGCGGAGGCGTTGACGGATATTATCCGTGAGAAGTGCGGGCGCTTACTTTTTGCTGGCGTTCCGACTGGCGTAGAAGTATCGCATGCCATGACGCATGGCGGACCTTTCCCAGCTACCACCGATAGCCGCAGTACCTCTGTCGGTACTTATGCCATCAAACGTTTCGCACGACCTGTTACGTTTCAATCAGCACCGCAGGAACTGTTGCCTGAAGAGCTGAAAGATGAGAATTCTTTGTCTATCTGGCGCACGGTTAACGGAGAGTTAACCAGGGACAGCTTATAACCCTTTATATGGCAAGAAAGACTTTCTTTTGCATCGACGCCCATACCTGTGGCAACCCGGTGCGCTTAGTGGCTGGTGGTGGCCCCATTCTGAAGGGGGACAATATGAGCGAGAAGCGGCAACACTTCCTGCGCGAGTACGACTGGATCAGGAAAGGACTGATGTTCGAGCCGCGCGGCCACGACATGATGTCCGGCAGCATTCTCTACCCACCCCACGATCCGGCAAATGATGTTGGGGTGCTTTATATTGAAACAAGTGGCTGCCTGCCCATGTGCGGCCATGGCACCATTGGCACCGTAACGATTGCACTGGAAGAAGGATTGATAACGCCTAAAATACCTGGGCAACTGCGCCTGGAAACTCCTGCAGGTTTGGTAAAGGTGAGTTATATCCAGGAGGGCAGCAAAGTAAAGTCGGTAAAACTGGTCAATGTTGCCTCTTACTTAGAAGCCGAGGGGCTGACCATCGAATGCCCGGATTTAGGCGAGTTGACGCTGGATGTAGCCTACGGCGGAAACTTCTATGCCATTATCGACCCGCAGGAAAATTTCCCCGGGCTGCAGGAATTTACGGCAGACAAGCTGATTTCCTGGAGCCGCGTGATACGGCAGCGCATGAATGAAAAGTATACGTTCGTGCATCCCGAGAACGAAACCATTAGAGGCCTTTCCCACATTCTCTGGACCGGCGACACGCTGCAGCCTGGTTCTACCGCGCGTAATGCTGTCTTCTACGGCGACAAGGCGATAGACCGCTCTCCCTGCGGTACAGGCACCTCGGCGCGCATGGCCCAGTGGTACACCAAAGGCCTGCTGAAGCCGGGGCAGGAGTTTATACATGAAAGCTATATCGGCTCCATCTTTAAAGGTACGATTGAGGGAGAAACAAGTGTGGGAGGCAAGCCAGCCATACTGCCGGGTATCGAGGGCTGGGCAATGATAACCGGCCTCAACACCATCTACCTCGATGAGGAAGACCCTTATGTACACGGATTTCAAGTGATATAAAATGAGCAGCGTTGTGATAGTTGGTGGAGGCATTATCGGCCTCTTTACCGCTTACTATTTATCGGAAGAAGGCTTTGAGGTAACCATACTGGATAAAGGCGATTTGTCTAACAGTTGCTCTATCGGGAATGCGGGCATGATCGTGCCAAGCCACATTGTGCCGCTGGCCTCCCCCGGTATCATCACCAAAGGGCTGAAGTGGATGTTTTCTTCTACAAGTCCCTTTTACATTCACCCGAAACTGGACATGCGCCTGGCGCACTGGTGCCTACTTTTTTATAAGTCGGCCACCAAAAAGCATGTAGAGTACAGCATCCCGTACCTCAAAAACCTGAGTTTGCTCAGTAAAGGCTTGTATATGGAACTGGGAGAGCGGCATGCTGCTGTTGACCTGGGCCTGGAGGAAAAAGGACTTTTGATGCTTTACAAAACGGAAGAAGCAGCGCATGAGGAAGAGGAGTTCGCTAAGCTTGCCCGGCAGCATGGGCTGGAGACAGAAGTGCTGTCGCCGGAGGATGTGCGGAAGCTGGAGCCACACGCGGGCACAGATGTGTTGGGGGGCGTGTTCTTCCCGGGCGATGCCCATCTAAACCCTGCCAAGCTAAACACCTTTTTAGTACATCACCTGAAAAGCAAAGGCGTGAAGTTTGTGACGAATGCCGAGGTGTTTGATTTCTCCTTTTCAGGCAGAGCAGTGAAAGCGGTTGTGACAGACAAAGGCGACTACGCCGGAGATTATGTGATCATAGCGGCTGGTTCCTGGTCCGGGGAAGTGGCCCGGAAGCTGAAAATAGGAATGCCGATGCTGGGAGGCAAAGGGTATAGCTTCCTGGTAGACAATACACCTGCTATTCAGCGACCGGCCATTCTTACGGAGGCGCGTGTTGCTGTAACTCCGTTTAACGGCAAGGTGCGCTTTGGAGGAACCATGGAAATCACTAACGATTGCGACACCATTAACCTGAACCGTGTCAAAGGAATTCACGATTCCATCTCGAAATATTACGGAGGCTTTGCCTGCGACTTTCCGGAGAAGAAGGAAGTGTGGAGCGGTTTGCGCCCTTGTTCCCCAGATGGCCTGCCCTACATTGGGTTCACGCAGCGCTGGAGCAACGTGCTTTTTGGCACCGGCCACAGCATGATGGGCATCAGCTTGGCCCCGGCTACAGGCAAACTGCTGGCAGAAGAACTGATGAACAGAAAGTCCTCTGTCCTAACAGATGCCTTCTCGCCGGACAGGTACAATTAGGTTTTATACAGCCTACAGGAAGAGTTGTGTGCAGAGTGATAACAGAGCATAGACTCAAAGATAGAAACTTATCAATAAGTGAATAATGATGGTTCGCTAGCACAAAGCAAAAAACATTTCCATTTTTTCTGTGAAGCGCCTTGTAGATGTTCCGGTGCTGAGCTTGCTCAGCAGCCAGAGCAGAGCGAGGGCAGGTTCAGCTACACAGCGCTGAACAGGAAAACGCGCCCCCGCGGACGTGGAGCGCTAAGTTATTTCAATGAAAAAGGCCGTTTATGAGTCGCTGGATTAGCAGTTACTACAGAAGCTTAGACAAACCCAATTCATACAATCAAAATATAAAACTAAACCGTGTATGAAGCTTCCTGATATAAATTTCCTGAAACTCTCTCTTCTGCTGGTATGCTGTTGCCCTGCCCTTACTACGACCAGCCTGGCCCAGGATAACACTTCCCTGTATGTACAGACAAGCGATGTGCACCACCTGATGGTGCAGTTGCGGGCAGATGAAGGCAGCCTCAACCGGTTTTACTTCATGCGGAATACCCCTGAGTACACGACCCGTTTCCAGCAGCTTTACAACGAATACCTGAAACGACTCAGCAACCTGGACTATGAGGGCATGAACGCAGGCAGCCGGGTAGATTACCTGCTTACAAAACGGGATTTGGAGAATAAGCTGCGCCTGCTGAACGTGGCGGCTGATGAATACCGGCAGATAAGCAAATGGGTACCTTTTGCAGAAAAGATATATGCCATTGAAAAGCCGCGCCGACGGGGATTAAACGTGAAGGGGCAACAGATAGCCGCTGAGTTGAACAGTATCGAGAAAGACTTAATTGCCGCAAAAGCAGCGTTAGAAAGAGAAGCATCGCTGAACCGGAACCTGGCCTTCCGCCTGCAGGGAACCGTGAAAGACCTGCAGGAAGGGCTAAAAAGCGTCTACACGTTTTATAACCAGTACGAACCGAGCTTTACCTGGTGGGTGCCGGAGCCTTACAAACGGGTAGATACTTTATTGACTGCCTATGCTTCCCTGGCAGAGGCGAAAGGCCGGGTGCCCGGCAAAAACCAGAAAGTGGATCAGAGCGGTATCGTGGGCAGTCCCATCGGGAGAGAAGAACTTATCAGACAGTTGGAGTATGAGATGATTCCGTATACCCCGGAGGAACTGATAGAAATAGCCAACAAGGAATTTGCCTGGTGCGACAGTGAAATGCTGAAGGCGTCGCGTGAACTCGGTTTTGGCGATGACTGGCACCAGGCGCTGGAGAAAGTGAAGAACACCTATGTGCCGGAAGGCCAGCAGCCAGAGGCCATGCTGGATTTGTATAATCAGTCTATTGCATTTCTGAAGCAGAAAGATCTCATCACCATACCGCCCATTGCCGAAGAAACCTGGCGCATGCAGATGATGAGCCCGGAGCGGCAGCTGATAAACCCCTTCTTCCTGGGAGGAGAGACCTTTATCATTTCCTACCCCACCCACACCATGGCGCATGAAGACAAGCTGATGAGCATGCGGGGCAACAACCCTCACTTTTCCCGGGCCACGGTGCACCACGAGCTCATTGCCGGGCATCATTTGCAAGGCTTCATGAACAACCGCTACAAAGAGTACCGCAATTTCAGAACGCCCTTCTGGACAGAAGGCTGGGCGCTGTACTGGGAGATGCTGCTCTGGGACCAGGGCTTTCCGCGCTCGGCTGAAGACCGCATTGGTATGCTCTTCTGGCGCATGCACCGCTGTGCCCGCATTATCTTCTCGCTCAATTACCACCTCGGCAAATGGACTCCGCAGGAAAGCATCGACTTCTTAGTGGAGCGGGTAGGGCATGAGCACGCCAACGCGGAAGGAGAAGTGCGCCGTTCGTTTGAGGGCCGCTACAGCCCTTTGTACCAGGTAGCCTATATGATGGGTGGCCTTCAGTTTTATGCGCTTCAGAAAGAATTGGTAGGCACAGGCAAAATGACCAACAAACAATTTCATGATGCCGTCCTGCACCAAAACAGCCTGCCTGTAGAAATGGTGAGAGCCGTACTGACAGACCAGTTGCTTCCAAAGAATTACGAGACCAGCTGGATGTTTTACAATAATGTGGCATCAACAGAAAAGAGCCGCAAAGCAACCTCCGCTAAAGGTAGAAAAACACTGAATTAAAGAAACCTTATGAAGCCTGTAAAAGCTATCAATCCTGTATTTCTGTTGCTGCTCCTGCTGCAGCTTTCGCTTTTTTCCTTTTCAGGAGCGGCGCAAAGCAGGGGAGGAATTGTTTGGTTAAAAGCAGGCAACACATACGCGCAGCAGGAAGAGGGAAGCATCATCAAAACCACCCTGCCCTCGCAGGAAAAGCAGGTCATGCTGGCAAAGGAAAAGCTTGTGCCGGCAGGCAGAACAGAGCCATTGAAAATCCGGAGCTTTTCTTTTTCAGAGGATGAGCAGAAAGTGCTGCTGTATACAAACACCGTGAAAGTATGGCGCCTGGATACAAGGGGCGATTATTGGGTATATGATCTACAGAGGCAAACGCTGGAGCAGTTGGGGAAAGGTCTTCCTGTTTCTTCCCTTATGTTTGCTAAGTTCTCTCCTGATGGCACACAGGTGGCCTACGTAAGCGGAAACAATATCTATGTAGAGAACCTGGAGAGCAAAGAAGTACAGCAGCTCACCAAAGACGGCACAAGAAAGCGCATCAACGGTACTTTTGATTGGGCCTATGAAGAGGAGTTCTACGCCCGCGACGGCTTCCGCTGGAGCCCAGACAGCAGGAAGATTGCCTTCTGGCAGATAGATGCCACCGATGTGAAAGATTACCTGATGATCAACCACACCGATTCCATCTACCCAATGGTGATACCGGTGGAGTATCCTGTAGCTGGGGAAGCGCCTTCTCCTTATAAAATTGGCGTGGTAGACGTAGCATCCGCAAATATAAACTGGATGAATGTACCGGGTGATCCGCAGCAGCATTACGTTCCGCGCATGGAGTGGGCGGCAAACTCAAACGAACTGATACTACAGCAACTGAACCGCAAGCAAAACGAGAGCAAGCTATACTTGAGTAACATCTCCAACGGGCAGGTAAAGCAGGTGTATGCAGAGAAAGATGCCGCCTGGATTGACATCATGCCTACCTGGGACAGCGACTATCGGTTTGGTGGCTGGAACTGGCTGAACGGAGGCAAAGAGTTTTTGTGGGCAAGTGAAAAAGACGGCTGGCGACACTTGTACCGCGTCAGCCGCGACGGCAAAAAAGAGACGCTTATTACCAAAGGCAAGTACGATGTGATGGATATTGCTGCCGTAGATGAGGCATCCGGCTACGTATACTTTATGGCTTCGCCAGACAATGCAACACAGCAGTACCTGTACCGGGTGCGGCTGAATGGTAAAGGAAACGCAGAGCGGCTGTCGCCTAAAACGCAGGCTGGTACCCACGACTACGAACTCTCACCCAACACAAAGTTTGCCTACCACCGGTTCTCCAACTATTATACAAAGCCAGCCTCTGAGTGGGTGTCGCTGCCGGAGCACAAGGCCTTGGATGACAACAGTGCTGTTGAACAGGCGGTAGCGCAGGCCGACAAGTCAAAGTCACCTTTAGAGTTTTTCAAAGTGAAAACCAGTGAAGGGGTGGAGATGGATGCCTGGATGGTGAAGCCTGCTTCCTTTGACCCGAATAAGAAGTACCCTATTGTGTTTCAGATATATACTGAGCCGGCAGGACAGACTGTACTGGATCGCTACGGGATAGGCAACAACCGCCTGTACAAGGGCAGCATGGCGGAGGATGGCTATATCTATGCCTCCGTCGACAACAGGGGTACTCCTGCTCCGAAAGGAAGAGCATGGCGTAAGAGCATTTACCGGAAAGTAGGCAAGCTTAATATACATGACCAGGCCATGGCCGCGCAGGAAATCCTGAAACTGCCTTACGTAGACACCAGTCGGGTGGCAGTGTGGGGGTGGAGCGGTGGCGGTTCTGCGACGCTCAATCTGTTGTTCCAACATCAGGGATTATACAAAACAGGCATATCCGTAGCGGCAGTGGCAAACCAGCTCACTTACGACAATATTTATCAAGAGCGCTACATGGGGCTGCCGCAGGAGAACCAGGAGGACTTTGTGCAGGGCTCGCCCCTCACGCATGCCAAAAACCTGCAGGGGAATCTGCTCTACATCCATGGCACCGGCGACGACAACGTGCACTACAACAATGCAGAGCAGCTCATCAACGAGCTGATAAAGCACAACAAGCAGTTCCAGGTGATGCCGTACCCGAACCGCACCCATGGCATTTCAGAAGGGGAAGGGACGAATGAGCACCTTTCTACCTTATTTACAAACTACCTGAAACAGCATTGCCCTCCCGGCGGCAGGTTGATTGATCGGAATTAGGAAGCGCATCTTAAGGCAGACTAGCAGATTGAAAGGAACCAAAATAAAAACAAACCATGTTCTCCCCATTCCTGTAGTAGCCCTGCTGCTGTCCTGTTCCAACTCCAATCCACAGGCAACCACTATCTCACAGCCCACAGCTGCCGCGGAGCCAACTGGGAGTGAGCCTGTGTCAAGGGAGCGCTGGTGCCGGATTATGAGCAGGTCATGATGACCGCACCGCGGGGTTCGCTGCACCTGGACCCGCTTTACAGGAAGTGTTGACATACCCATCACCTCTTCTGAAAAAGTACCCAGCACTGCGCTGCTCATGGCACGCGGTATCATTCGGGTATGCTGAAGAGAATCTGGAGTATGTGGGAGTGGAGGCGCAGCCAAACACAACCGGGATCAGTGACGGTGGCACAATGGCCTGGCAACCTGTGAGCTGCGAAGGTTCGGCTTGTTTTGTTTGGTGTTTTATTCTTAATTACTATATTGTTAGCTTATTTATAGACTTATGCAAATCACAAACATTTTCGCATTCATCGGAGGCCTGGGAGGCACAGAGGTGCTGCTTATTCTTTTTGTTGTCCTGCTATTATTTGGTGCTAAGCGTATTCCTGAGCTGGCCAGAGGCATGGGCCGTGGTATCCGCGAGTTTAAAGACGCCACCAACGAGATACAGCGTGACCTGGAAAAGCCAGTGAGAGAAATAGAAAAAGAGGTTAAACAGTAAGCCTCTTGCTCTACAAGATACCTGGCCAGTAACAGTATATACTGGGCTCCTGCTCGGTAATGCACCTTCCACCGTATTTGCAGGCACAGCCGCTCATTCAACCATGCCCCTCAGGAAGAATGGCAATAAACAAAAGCGGTGCGTAGTTGTGAGTCTGTCACTGGCTTAAAATAAAGAAGGGGGAGAACTTATGGTTCTCCCCCTTCTTTATTTTAAGCCAGTTATAAAGTGTTCCTTCCCCTAAGGTGAGGCCTCTCGTCCTGGAAGGCACAGGTGACATCAGCATTTTAAAAGTGGTGCCCACTGTCGATGGCCTGGAGGTTTTAAGAAATGTGGCATGGGTATGAAGCAATGCGCAGGCAAACACCCGGGCCCGTTGCACCCTTTCTTTGGAAGAAGCCTTAAAACAAGAAGTATATGAGCCGGAAATACATTCCTGCTCCAAGCTTTTGAGCAGGGTTACCTGAACAACTTTGGGAGTACGACAACAAGGAAGGTAAAATATTTTGTACCAGCTAAAGAAACAGGCAACTGCGGCATATAGGGTAGCTGCTTTCTAAAAATCGGCAGCCCTTCACGCCTTTCCTTTTACCCGACACAATAAAAGTTGTAAAGTATTGAACACTATGCCACTAGTTTAAGTATATTACAATCCTTTTACAGAAGTATGTGGTGGCTTTGTGGTAATTTTACAGGCTTCTGGTTAAAAAGTAAAAAGAGGGAAGTGTATTGTTTTGTTAAAATCGCATTTAAAAAGTCTTGTGTTTGATAAGTGTTAAATTTTCGGGTGGATCTGAATGTTTGTTATATAAAGATTTTGTTATAATCTAGAGAAGGAGAGTATAATTGAAATAAACATTTACAAATTGCATCATGTATTACGCACTGGGTTTACCAGAGCGATCCAAAATTCTTTCCACCTGCAAAGGAAAATACAATCATAGCCCCACTTGCTAAGGTTTAGCAAACAATCTATTTGAGTACCTGTTGGAGTAGACTTTCCTCAGGTACACATCAAAGTATATTTCACGTAATAATAAGTTCTGTCCAGGGTTGCTGCCTTTTATGATACAATGCAGCACCAGGATAGAGACTGTAAGATGTTTTTCAGTGCCGGGGCAAGTTTTCGGCACAATATTTATAGCACCTATTCGCATGCGTAGTAAAGAAGAAGAGCGTTTAGCTCATTCAACAAATAACAGAACCTGGAAAAAATGGGGGACCTACCTGTCCGACCGCCAATGGGGTACTG
Source organism: Pontibacter brevis (assembly GCF_054779655.1). NCBI lineage: Bacteria > Pseudomonadati > Bacteroidota > Cytophagia > Cytophagales > Hymenobacteraceae > Pontibacter > Pontibacter brevis. The sequence goes on along the minus strand of NZ_BAAGXV010000009.1, from coordinate 11,273 downwards.
TCCGTGAAGATTATAGCCCGGACGGCACCGCCTGGAATTATATTTCCCATGACATGGCGCAAAGCAATGCCTACCGCTGGGGCGATGAAGGTATTGCGGGCTTCTGCGATTACCAGCAGATCCTCTGCCTTGCACCCGCTTTCTGGAATGGTAAAGACTCCATCCTGAAAGAAAGACTTTTTGGCCTGACCAACGGGCAGGGAAACCACGGTGAGGACGTAAAGGAACTTTATTATCACCTGAAGGCTTCTCCCACACATTCCTATACCAAATTTTTATACAAATACCCCCAGACCGCATTCCCTTACCAGGAACTGGTGGAGCAAAATGTAAGAGGACGGTTGCTGCCGGAGTTTGAGCTGCTGGACACAGATGCGTTCAGGGAAAACCGCTACTTCGACATTTTTATCGAATATGCCAAAGCAGACCCGAACGACATACTGATGAAAGTGACCGTGCACAACCGCGGTCCGGAGGCAGCTACCATCCATGTGCTGCCGCACCTGTGGTTCCGCAACTACTGGAAGCATAATTCGAAGTACTCTAAGCCAAACATGACGGCTCCGACTGCCGATTCTGTGCAAACACACTCTGACCGTAACGGTAAATTTTATTTTTACCACCAGCACGGGGAGCAGCTGTTCTGCGAGAATGAAACAAACAACCAGCGTGTCTATAATGCGGCAAATGAGTACCCTTATGTAAAAGACGGCATCAACAACCATGTGATTCACCGGGCTCCTACGGTTAACCCGGAGAAGCAGGGTACGAAAGTAGCTATCTGGTTGAAAGAGGAAATACCGGCTGGCGGCGAAGCCACGTTCAGGGTGCGCCTGAGCAAAAAGACAATTGCAGATCCGTGGACAAATTTTGATGCTGTGTTTGCCCGCCGCAAGGCAGAGACAGATGAGTTTTACGAGCAGCTGGTTCCGGACACGATGTCCCGGGAGCACAGAACCCTGGCTCGCAATGCCTTTGCCGGTATGCTGTGGACAAAGCAGTTCTATTACCTGGATATGTACAAGTGGCATTTCGGGGAGTCGCATGAACACCCGCCGCACCGCAACCTGAAGCGCAACGTAGACTGGCAGCACCTGACCTGCCGGCACATTATTTCGATGCCGGATAAATGGGAGTATCCCTGGTTCGCCGCCTGGGACCTTGCCTTTCATGCCACCACACTGGTGCACGTAGACCCGGATTTTGCCAAGCACCAGATGCAGCTCATGCTACGGGAGTATTACATGCACCCGAACGGGCAGATACCTGCCTACGAGTGGAATTTTAGCGATGTAAACCCGCCGGTACATGCCTGGGGCGTATGGCAGGTGTATGAAATAGACAAGAAGAAGACAGGTAAGCCAGACTGGGACTTCCTGGAGCGCGCTTTCCAGAAGCTGCTCATGAACTTTACCTGGTGGGTGAACCAGAAAGACGTAAACGGCACCGACTTGTTTGAGGGTGGTTTCCTGGGGCTGGACAACATCGGGGTGTTTGACCGTAGCCATTTGCCATACGGCATTAAGAAGCTGCAGCAGGCCGATGCCACCAGTTGGATGGCGATGTACTCCTTGAACATGCTGCGCATGTCGCTGGAGCTGGCAAAGAAAAATCCTTCCTATGAAGAGTCTGCTGCCAAATTCTTCCGCCACTTCCTCAACATAGGCAAGGCCATGCACCATATTGGTAAAAACGACATCTCTTTGTGGGATGAGCAGGATAAGTTCTACTATGATGCCGTGCAGTATGAAAACGGTACAAGTGAGTTGCTGAGAGTGCGTTCGCTGGTAGGGATTATTCCGCTGCTGGCAGTGGAAGTGATTGACAGCAGCTTCTTTGACCGGATGCTGGAGTTCAAAATCCGTGCGGTTAGTATTACCCGCACCCGGCCTGATCTGGGGCAGCTTATCTCCGACATCGAAGAGAAGGGCAAGGATGGGGATTACCTGTTTTCGGTAATGCGTGGTTACAGGCTGGGCTACCTCCTGAAAAGGCTGCTGGATGAAGACGAGTTCTTGTCTGACTATGGACTTCGCTCGCTGTCGAAATACCACCAGGACCACCCGTTTGAGTTTGGACACAACGGCAGCCATCACAGCATTCATTATGAGCCCGGCGAAAGTTCCAGCCCTATGTTTGGCGGTAACTCCAACTGGCGTGGCCCTATCTGGTTCCCGCTGAACTACCTGATCATTCAGGCGCTCCGGAAATACCACAAATACTTTGGGGATGCCTTTACTGTTGAATTCCCAACCGGTGCCGGAAACAAGCTGAACCTGAACCAGGTGGCGAATGAGCTGACAAAAAGGCTGTTGCGTATCTTCGAAAGAAACGAAGACGGCAAGTACCAGTACCACGCTGACCATGCGCAGTTCGCGGAAGACGAGCATTTCAGAGATCACCATCTCTTCTATGAGTTTTTCCACGGCGACACCGGGCAGGGACTTGGCGCCTCCCACCAAACCGGATGGACTGCCTTGGTGGCCAACCTGTTACTGGAAATGGAAGAGCAGAAAGATGATACAGACCAGCAGACCTCTGTTCATGCCGATGCTGTCAATGCGTATCATTAAAATGCTGGCTGCTGCTTAAGCATACTCTTGAGCAGAAGCAGTTTGTGAAATATTACAGAGCGGGAAAGCCTTAGGTTTTCCCGCTTTTGTTTTTAATGATTTTTTAGGGCAGGAGTGCCTGCGGCAGGCTTTATTCCGGCACAGTTGTCCAAAACAGTGCCAATGGCCGCTCTATCATACTTAGACCAGCGGCTTCCGGGCAAAGCAAGGAGTTTGTTGAACAAAAGACACAGCAAGGGCAGGTTTGTATGAGCCAAATTCTGAAGACAAGATCAAGCAGATGAAAAATAAATGGGTACTGTGGCTGGCTTCAGCAAGCCTGTTCGCCTGCAGCAGGGGGCAGATGCTCTCCCCGTCTGTAAGTGACACCGCACAGATCCCGAAAGGGTATGAACTGGTGTGGCAGGATGAGTTTAATATAGACGGGAAGCCTGATAGTGCCGCCTGGTCCTATGAATATGGCTTTAAGCGGAACAACGAGCTGCAGTGGTACCAGCCGGAGAATGCTAATGTCCGGGACGGGGTACTGGTGATTGACGGGAAGCGGGAAAAGGTGAAAAATGAGTTTTTTGACTCCTCCAGCAAAGACTGGAGAAAGAACAGGGAGTACGCCGAGTATACTTCAGCCAGCATCAACACCAATGGGAAAAAAGCCTTTCAATATGGCATTATAGAAGTCAGAGCCAGGATAGACACCGCCATGGGCATGTGGCCGGCCATCTGGACCCTGGGCACAACCAAAGGATGGCCTGCCAACGGGGAAGTGGATATCATGGAGTATTACCGGGTAGAGGGGCAGCCAACAATTCTGGCAAATGCCGCCTGGGCACATGAGACCAAAAGGGCAGAATGGGATGAGCGTAAAATTCCTTTAGCTCATTTCCTCCAGAAGGACCCTGACTGGCCGGAGAAGTTTCATGTCTGGAAGATGGATTGGACAGAGGATTATATCAGGCTTTACCTGGACGATGAATTACTAAACGAGGTGGACTTAAGCCAGACCCTGAACCCAGACAGCTTCAACCCGTTTCACCAGCCGCATTATGTCCTGCTAAACTTGGCTATTGGCTCAAATGGAGGAGAACCTGCAGCCACAGGCTTTCATGGGAAATATGAGGTGGATTATATCAGGGTTTATCAAAGAAAGTAGTCCGGTTTGATGCCTGGAGTAAGACAGTAGAGCGTCTGAAGCTTTTCCCTGGTAGAGGTGAATATGCAAAAACCACAGTCATTGAACAGCGGGTTCATTTATTTTCACTAGCTTATTGAATATTCGATGCTGTGAGTTAGCCATCACTTTTCTATTGCATATCCGTGTTCAACACCTTAAAAATAGAAGAACTCATGATCTTGTCACCCAAAAACAAGTCCTTATTGCAGCTAAGAGCCGCTTTACTGTTTGTCATTTTACTATGTGCCGTTTCCTGTTCTCCAGGTATTTCCGGGGAAACACAAGAGCAGGAAAGCGAGTGGCAGACGCTATTTAACGGCAAAGACATCGACGATTGGATTGTTAAAATACACCACCATGATGTGGGCGACAACTATGCCCAAACATTTAGAGTGCAAGATGGCGTGTTGCAGGTGAATTATGACGGCTATGACGAGTTTAATAACCGTTATGGCCACCTGTTTTACAAGGAGCCTTTTTCCTCTTACCACCTGACCTGGGAGTATCGGTTTACAGACCAATGGCTGAAGGACGCTCCTGATTATACTTATCGGAACAGCGGCATTATGTTCCACTCCCAAGACCCCAGAACCATCTTAAAGGAGCAGGATTGGCCTGTTTCAGTTGAGTTTCAGTTACTGGCAGCAGCCGGGGACGGTAAACCCCGCCCGACCGGCAACATGTGCTCACCGGGTACAGAGGTATTTTATAAGGGAGAAATGGACCCCAGGCACTGCATCAACTCTTCTTCCGAAACCTATGAGTGGGACCAGTGGGTAAGGGCAGATATGATAGTGTTGGGCGACTCTCTGGTGACACACCTTATCAACGGAGACACAGTGTTACAGTACACACGCCCACAAATCGGGGGAGGCGTAGCGAATAACTATGACCCGAAAATAAAACAGGATGGAAAGCGCCTGACAGAAGGGTATATAGCCCTTCAGAGCGAGGGACAGGGAATAGAGTTCCGGGACATCAGAATAAAAAAGCTGGATTAGAAGGAGCCCTTACTCCAGCGAAGGGGATAATCTATTAAGCAGGGGCTTCTGGGCAAAAGTTATGATCTGTCCCTTACGTCCTGCTCCTTTTTTCAGATACCAGGCACAGGCAACCGGCAGACATACAATCCATTGCACAACCAACAGAGGCCTGCAGCCTGAAAAAAGCCTGTACTCTTCTGCTGCTTTCAGTGAGAAGCTGCTTGTTCTTTTATCTACTTTTCACAGGTAGAGCGCTTTAAGGCAATTATTTTTTGGATCAAGGATATAATCCCCTATATTACATATCTGAAAATTATGATTGATTAATCACTGTTATATATGAACTTTAAAACGTCTCAGTGCGTATAGGAATAATGTTATTGCGCAATCGATTGCGCTCTGTTTGCTTGCTTTGATGGGCAACGGCTATCAATTGACTTCACGGGGGACTTCTTATAAAGTAGCTGCGCAGGCTACTGGCTTATATTACGCTTAAAGAGCTTCAACTAAAGCTTATAAATAAATTCGGATTACTCATTACAAGGTAACTTTATGGAACTTCTAGACAGAATTGATGCATCATCGGCCACTCCAAAGTATCTACAGGTAGTTAATGCAATTATTGCGGACATTGAGGCAGGAGTTTTGAAGCTTGGAGAGCGCGTGCCGTCTATAAACGAAACCAGTGAGATGTATTACCTGTCGCGGGACACAATCGAAAAAGCATACAAGGTGCTGCGCAAAAAAGGAGTTATTAGTTCTGTTAAGGGCAAAGGCTGCTATATCAGCGAAACGTTTAGTCCGGACAAAATGCGCGTGCTGCTGTTATTCAATAAGCTGAGTGCGTACAAAAAATCGGTTTACTATTCCATTCTTAAAACACTGGGTGAAGATGCTGTTGTGGATTTACATATTCACCACTACGATGGCAAAATCTGTGAGAACCTGGTAAAGGAAAGTGCAGGCAAGTATCACTACTACGTTATCATGCCTCATTTCACAACCAATCTGGAGGCTGCCACGCAGGTAATCAAGAATATACCCCAGGAGAAGCTCGTGCTGCTCGACAAAAACATTGAGAATTACAAGGGCAACTGTGCCGCCGTTTACCAGGACTTTGAGCGCGACATTAGAAGTGCGCTGCATTCAGGCAAAGACTTGTTGAGTAAGTATAAGAAATTTGTCCTGGTCTATCCTAAAGATGTTTCGTACCCCATTGAAATCGTAAAAGGGTTCCGCCATTTCTGCAGAGAGGTTTCTATGGAACACACAGTGGTTAATTGCGTGCATGAGGAACCGCTCTCAGCCGGAACTGCTTTTATCGTTTTGGAAGAATCTGACCTGGCTAACCTCATCATGGAAACCCGTGCAAAAGGATTGACGCTTGGGAAGGAAGTGGGCCTCATTTCCTATAACGATACTCCGCTAAAGAATATCCTGGATAACGGAATCACGGTAATATCCACAGACCATGAGCGTATGGGAGAAACAGCTGGCAACCTGATGAAGCACAAACTCAGGGAAAAAGTCCACAATCCGTTCACGCTTATCCGTAGAAGCTCTTTATAATCATCAAAGTAATAGAAGGGTTTTAGTATTTGCCTCTCATAAGTTTAGAACCCAATACATCCTGTTAGTTGGGTGAACCGGATATCATCCGTTCACCCAACTAACAGGCCTCATCCCGGAATTTAGGTTTGAGATAAAATGAGGTAAAATAGGAGAACCTTCTGTTTTATGTCCCTTCGGGCCTATCCTCTTCGGCTCCGGAATACTCCTACACAATACAGCTTATGGCCAGGCTACCATAGTGAACCGCCATGTTGCCAGTCACTTGAAGCCTGAATCAGGACAGTTTGCTTTATTAAGCAGATAGGTTTATCTTGATCAGACGTATCCCAAAGCAGCAGGTATGAAAGAGAACATCATCGTAATGCTCAAAACCTTTTGTGTCGTTGCAGTAGCGGTACTGGCCTTTCAGTTTACGCAACGCAACTCCGATACACTCAAACTTAGCAAGGGAGCACACATTGTCCTGATTGGGAATAACCTGGGCTCCAGGATGATGCACTATGGGCATTTCGAAACAGAAATGCACCTGCGGTACCCGGACAGCCTGCTGGTTATCCGGAATATGAGTGACGGTGGAAATACGCCCGGCTTCAGGCCACACGCAGGCCGGGTGTCTCCCTGGGCGTTTCCGGGTGCTGAGAAATTCCAGACGGAACTGGCCAATTACTCCGATAGCCAGGGCCACTTCGAAACAGAGGATGAATGGCTCACCCGGCTTCAGGCAGACATTATCATCGCCTTCTTCGGGTATAACGAATCTTTTCAGGGAAAGGAAGGACTGGCGAATTACAAAGCGGAACTCGACGCCTTTATCAAACACACCTTAAACCAGAAATACAACGGAAAATCAGTTCCCCAACTGGCCATTGTGTCGCCTATCGCTTTCGAGGATTTATCGAAGCAGTATGATTTGCCGGATGGCAGGCAGGAGAATGCGAACCTCGCGTTGTATGCGGAGGCGATGAAAGACGTGGCCGCCCAAAACAAGGTGCTGTTCATTGATGCCTTTTCGCTTTCCAAAAGGTGGTACGACAGCAGCAAAAAGCCTCTGACCATAGATGGGTTTCAACTGAATCACGAAGGGTATGAGAAGTTCGGAAAGCTGCTTGCCGACAGAACCTTTGGCAAAGTTGCGCCCAAAGCCAAAGCGCACCGGGAGTTGGTTAGGGCTGCTGTGCTGGAGAAAAACTGGATGTGGCACAACGACTTCAAAATACCCAATGGCGTGCACGTGTTCGGGCGCCGCCACAATCCATTCGGGCCAGACAATTACCCTGCAGAAATCGCCAAAATCCGGGAGATGACGGCACTGCGGGATGAGGCCATCTGGCGGGCCGTGAAAGGAGAAAAAATGGACCTGGCTGCTGCAGACCAAAAGACAAGAAAGCTGCCGCCGGTACAAACAAATTATAACCCCGATGAAAAGGGTGCCCCGGAATACCTGTATGGGCAGGAGGCGCTGAATAAATTGAAAGCGGCTCCCGGCTACAAAATCGAACACTTCGCTTCTGAAAAGGAGTTTGCCGACCTGGCCAACCCTGTGCAGCTTTCCTTTGATAACAAAGGCCGCCTGTGGGTGGCTACCATGCCCAGTTACCCGCATTACAAGCCCGGCGATGCGAAACCAAACGATAAGCTCCTCATTCTGGAAGACACCAACGGAGACGGCAAAGCCGATAAACAGACCACGTTTGCAGATGGGCTGCACCTACCCATCGGGTTTGAACTCGCACCGGAAGGCGTGTACGTCTCGCAGGGCACTAACCTCGTGCTGCTCACCGATACGAACGGAGACGACAAAGCCGATAAGAAAGAAATACTGCTGAGCGGGTTTGATGACCACGACACCCATCACGCCCACAGTGCTTACGCCGCCGATCCGTCAGGGGCCATTTACATGGGCGAAGGCGTTTTCCTGCACACCAATGTGGAAACACCTTATGGTCCGGTTCGGGCCACTAATGGCGGCTTTTACCGGTATAATCCGCAGCGGCGGCATTTAGAGAGAACCGCACAGCTTGCGATTCCAAACCCGTGGGGCATTGCCTTTGATGAATGGGGCCAGAACTTCTTCGTTGAAACCTCCAGCCCGGATGTGCGCTGGATGATGCCGGGTTCAGTAAAGCCCCGGTACGGCATTTCCACGCACAAGTCTTTTGACTTGATTGAGGAAAAGCACAGGGTGCGTCCTACCTCCGGCCTGGAGTTTGTATCCAGCCGCCACTTCCCGAATGAGGTGCAGGGAGACATGCTTATCAACAACACGATAGGCTTTTTAGGCATGAAACAGCACGCGATGACAGACGACGGCACCGGCTATAAAACCAGACACCGCCAGGACCTCGTGCAGGGAGACGATAAAAACTTCCGCCCTGTAGACATGGAGTTTGCCCCGGATGGTTCGCTTTACCTCGTCGACTGGCACAACGTGCTCATCGGCCATATGCAGCACAACGCCCGTGACCCACTGCGGGACCACGTGCACGGCCGGATTTACCGCATCACCTATCCCTCACGTCCCCTGGTTCAGCCTGCTAAAGTGGCGGGCGCAAGTATCAACGAGCTGCTGGATAACCTAAAGCTTCCGGAATTCAGGACCCGCTACCGTACCCGCCGGGAATTGCGGGGACGCAACGCATCAGAGGTGCTACCTAAAATGAATGCATGGGTTGCGAAGCTGGATAAGCATGATTCCCGCTACGAACACCACTTGCTCGAAGCACTGTGGGTAAGCTGGGGGCTGAACAAAGTAGACGAAAAGCTGCTTCGGCAGTTACTGCAGGCAAAAGATTATCGTGCCCGCGCTGCTGCGGTGCGTGTGCTGCGGTACACGGGGCACCAAGTAGCCGAACAGCCCGCTTTACTCATGCAGGCTGCCCAGGATGAACATGGGCGGGTGCGGCTGGAAGCAATTGTAGCCGCTTCGTGGCTGGATAAAGAAAAAGGACTTCCTATTCTGGCCGAAGCCGCAAAGAAACCATTGGATGACTGGATGGTGTATGCCCATGAATCAGCGGTCGCGCACCTGAACGGAAAATCACTGGAAGAGAAAAAAGAGGAAGAAGTAGTGACGCACCTGAAAGGCACAGAGCAGGCCCTTTATGTGCAGGGGAAAGCGATTTATGCGCGCGATGGGTTCTGTGTTACCTGCCACCAACCAGATGGCACCGGCCTTCCGCCTTCTGGTTTCCCGCCCATTGCCGGCACCAAATGGGTAACCGGCAGCGAAGAGCGCCTGATTAAGCTGGTGCTGAACGGCCTGCATGGCCCTATTAAAGTGCTGGGGCAAACCTACGGCGGACAGGTGCCCATGACGCCTTTCGGCGGTATGCTGCAGGACGAGGAAGTTGCCGCCGTGCTCACTTATGTGCGAAATTCCTTTGGCAACAAAGCGCCTGCTGTCACCCCGGAGAAGGTGAAAGAAGTACGGGCCGCCACAAAAGATAAAAAAGGCTTCTATGCACCTGAAGAGCTGCTCAAACAGCATCCTATGGAGGCAGAGGTTAATTAATTTGACACCTCTGGTGTGTTCGTTTTACCTGTTTTATTTTCTCTATGAAAAAATTAAAAAGTATAATGTGCTTCTTCATGCTGTGCCTCCTGGTGCAGTGCCTCTTCTACAGTTGTGCCCAAACCACAGGCAGCACAAACCCTGAGAAACCACTGGTGGTGTTTGTGACCGGCGACCATGAATACAGCAGTGAAATTACTATGCCGCTCATTGCTGAAGAACTGGAAAAGAATTACGGTATGCAGACTATTGTGCTGAAGTCATCTCCGGACCATACTTCGGAAGAAAACATACCGGGGCTGGAGGCTTTAAAAGAGGCAGATTTAGCGGTATTCTTTCTGCGGTGGCGCCGCTTGCCGGCAGACCAGGTAAAGCTTATCGAAGATTACCTGAAGACAGGAAAGCCCGTGATAGGCTTCCGAACCTCTACCCACGCTTTTAACTACCCGAAGGGGCATGAGCTGGAAAAGTGGAACGCGTTTGGGGAGCTTGCCCTCAATTCGCCCCCGGGTTGGGGTGGCAAAGCGAATCATACCCACTACGGGCACGAGTCCAGCACCGAGGTGACCGTTATCCCGGAGGCTGCGGATAACCCGATACTTACCGGAGTGGATAAAAGCTTTCATGCCGATTCCTGGCTGTACACGGTCCTGCCTGATTATCCAACAAAAGGTTCTGAGTGGCTACTGATGGGGCATGCCGTTAATCCGGATAAGGAGGCGATTGACCACCCGGTGGCCTGGACAGGGAAAAATTCCTATGGAGGAAAAGTATTTACGACCACCTTAGGCCATCCCGGTGATTTCAGCAGAGAGCCATTCCTGCGCCTGGTTATGAATGCCATCCATTGGGCTGCAGGCAAGCCTGTGCCTGAGAAATGGGCAGGGAAAATAGCCATGGATGTCCCATACAGGGGGATGTAAAAACGGATACAGCAATCACGGTCAGACATAAACTACAGTTGCTTTAGCTTTTAATAAAAGTTCCTGCTGGCGCACCATGTAAGCTTTTCCCCAAAAAGAACTGATTTCGCTGGACCTATCGGGATACGGCGGAAATACTCCACGCCATATGATATAGGGAAGGTGGCTTGAAACTAGAGGCTATCTCAAAAATGGGAATCCCAGCTTGAGTTAATATGTTGGTTTCTCATGGAGTTGACAAACGAGCAATGGGAAAGGGTAAAAGACCTTGTGCCAGATCAGGTAAAGCGGTCCGACGGTAAAGGCAGACCTGCCAGGGAGAAGCGGGAGGTGATGGAGGGGGTATTGTGGGTTTTGCGTACAGGTGCTCCCTGGAAGGATTTGCCGGAGCGCTTTCCGCCCTACCAAACCTGCCACCGCAGGTTTGGTAGGGCGGAAGCAGGGTGTGATGCGCAGGATAGTGGAAGCATTGGCAAAGGACCTGATGGAGAGAGGCGGTGTGGATTTGAGCGAGTGCTTTATTGACGGCTCTTTCTGCAT
>NZ_BAAGXV010000008.1:0-18535 GCF_054779655.1 Pontibacter brevis | reverse complement strand
AACGTGAACTCGGGAATTAAGCTAAACATCTGGCAGGGTTAAACCTTGAGTTCTGGTGGTCCAGGAAAGTGTAGGCGCTCAGGCCTGAGAGGATGTGCACCAGGGCGTTAAGCGGATTTCTGTGGCGGGTTTGGTCGATGTCACAGACAGTCATGAGGATGTCATTGACGGCCTCTATGCCTCCTCTTTTCATCAGGTTGAGTTTATCGGAGAGGGTAAGGAGCATGTTTTTCATGTTCTTCCTGACCTTGGTGACCAGGTGCAGGCCCTCTTGCAGCAACTCCTCCATCAGGGAAGAGAGGTAGCCCTTGTCCCCGTAGCACTTGCCCCTGAGCCCCTCCAGCAGGTAACTCAGCACCCGGTGGTTGTTGTCAGCCACGCTGGCCGGGGTGAGGAGGAAGCGGGCCAGCTGCCCGTGCTGGTTGATGACCAGGTGCAGCTTAAGGCCGAAGAACCAGCCGGTGGAGCCTTTCCCGCGGCTGGCTATCCCCTCGAAGACCTTGTGGGAGTGTATCCTGAGGTTATCGCAGACGGGCAGCTTCTTGGAGTCGACGTAGTAGTGGCCGGTGCGGGCGGAGAGGCTGCAGCGGCACTGGGCTAAGAGGAAGGCGTGGAAGCAGCTCTGGCGGGCAAGGGAGAGGAAGTGGGTGTAGGAAACAGCCTTGGGGAAGAAGCTCCTGAGCTCCCCGAGCACCAGGCGCTCATAGTAGTACTCGAAGCACTTGAAGCCAGAGAGGTGGTAAAGCACCAGGATGGTGAGCACCTCGCTTTCGGAAAGAGAGGGCTTTCTGCCGGCAGGATGCTTCACGTAGAGCCCTTTGGGTAAGGGATGGGAAGAGAAGTAACGCGCAACTTCCTGGCAAAAATCGTCGATGAAGCAGAACACTTCAACCACCTTGGCAGTATCTATGATAAAGTACATAAGGCTAAGGATTTAGGTGAAACATCGGACAATATTTCTACCTGTTCCTTAGCCTTTCTGTTTGTACAGGCTAATGATTTTTAACCCAGTAATTCCCGAGTTCACGTTTATTCAATAAACGGAGGGGCTAGCTATCAAGAAAGTAGTACATTTGAAAATTTAGAACCTGGTAATCATACTATCACCGTGACAGATGAGAATGGGTGTACAGGGAGTGTATCTGCGACTGTATCAGAGCCTGAGCCTCTGTCTCTCTCTACTACTCAAGTCAATGTTTCTAGCTTCGGTGGAAGCAATGGAGCAATAGATCTGACAGTAAGTGGTGGGACAGCTCCTTATACTTACAACTGGAGTAATGGAAGTACAACGGAGGACCTTTCCGGATTGACTGCAGGCACTTATACTGTGACAGTGACAGATGCGAATGAATGTGAAGAAGTCACTACCTCAGTTACTATTACCCAGCCAACATCACCTGGTTGTGAAATATCGCTTTCAGCTACTCNGGCTAAGGATTTAGGTGAAACATCGGACAATATTTCTACCTGTTCCTTAGCCTTTCTGTTTGTACAGGCTAATGATTTTTAACCCAGTAATTCCCGAGTTCACGTTATTCTAGGTAAAGGCATTGCTTGCCAGCCGCCAAATCTTATATTTAGGATATGAAGCGACTCTACCCCCTGCTATTGCTGCTATACCTAGCAGCAACTGCCGCCTTTGCACAGGACATGCCCCGCGTGCGCCAAACCATTGACACCCTTACCTCTGCTACCATGCATGGCCGTGGCTATATACAGGAGGGCGATACCAAGACTGCCAGTTACATCAAAAACCGGTTTCAGCAGATGGGGCTTCAGTCATTTGGATCGTCATACTTTCAGCCTTTTCAGTTTCAGGTAAACACCATAGCAGAAACACCACAGCTACAAGTATCGGGGCTGGAAATGACACCCGGAAAGGATTTTGTGGCCAATGCAGCCTCCGCCTCGGGTAAGGGCAGAGCGGACATATTGGAACTGGACAGCTCCATATTTACAGATGCAGCAACTGCACGAAAGTTTTTCGGCCAGAGCTTTAAGGGGAAAGCCGTTGTATTCCGGCAGCAGGACGAACAAAAAGTGAACCAGTTGCCGCCATCATTCATTCAAAAGCTGCAGCAGGCTAAAGTACACGTAATCCTACAGCCAAAGGCATTGTTAACGTCTGTGGCTCTGAAACAGGCATCACCACCGGTACTGGAAGTGCTGGAGGCTGCATGGCCGAAGAATGCCAAAAGCCTTACATTTAAAGTAGAGGCACAGTTAAAGCCACGGCATGAGGCACAGAATGTAGTAGGGTATGTAGCGGGCAGCACCCAACCAGACTCTTTTCTCGTTGTCACCGCCCACTATGATCATTTAGGCGGGCAAGGCCAGGACGTCTATTTTCCTGGAGCAAACGATAATGCCAGCGGCACCGCTATGCTGCTCGAGCTGGCGGAGCATTATAGCCAGCCACAGAACAGACCTGCTTACAGTATTGCGTTTATTGCCTTTGCTGCAGAAGAAGCCGGTCTCCTGGGCTCATTCTATTACACAGAATACCCGCTGTTCCCACTGCCCCGGATCCGCTTTCTGCTTAACCTCGACCTGCTGGGTACAGGCTCTGAGGGCCTGATGGTGGTAAACGGAAAGGTACATGAGCAGGAATTCAGCCTGTTACAGCAGCTGAACGAAAAGCACCAGTACCTGCCACAGATTAAGAGCCGTGGCAAGGCTGCTAACTCAGACCATTATCCTTTCTCTGAGAAAGGTGTTCCAGCTTTCTTCTTCTACACTTTGGGAGGTACTGCTGCCTACCACAATACAGCAGATTACGCCTCTCAATTGCCGCTTACAGAATTCAAAGATGTATTTCAACTGATAGTAGATTTTGCAGAAAAACTGCAGGAGTAAACCCGGAATCAGGGTGTTAAACACAAAAGCACCCACCACACAGACAGTGGCAGGTGCTTTCGCTTTATGCAGGATATACTTACATCAACCTGATACCCCTGATCCTGGGGCTTTTTAAGTTCTTACAGGATGTTGTTGATCTGTTCCTTTATCTTCTCCAGTTCTTCTTTCATCTCTACCACGTGGTGCTGTATCACAGCGTCGTTTGCTTTGGAACCGATGGTGTTGATCTCACGGCCGATTTCCTGAGAGATGAAGTTGAGCTTTTTGCCTGTTGGCTCAGGCAGGTACACCGTTTCTGTAAAGTAATGCAGGTGATTTACCAGGCGTACTTTTTCCTCGGCAATGTCGAGTTTTTCAATATAATACACCATCTCCTGCTCAAACCGGTTCTGGTCGAAATGCTCTGAAACGGCAAGCTCTGTTATATGCCCCTTGATGCGGTGACGTATATTCTCCATCCGCACCGGGTCGTGTTTGTCTATTTCTGCCAGCAGAATCCGGATGCGGTCTATATAAGACATGATTTCTGCTGTCAGGGCCTTGCCTTCATCGCTGCGGAAAGTATTAATGTTCTGGATGGCCTCCTCCAGTAAAGGCTGCACTTTGCTCCAGTCAGCTTCCGTTGTGTCCTCGTCTTCCTGCTCTTGCTGCAGTACCTCTGGCATATGCAGCGCCAGCCTGAACAAATCGTTTTTAGAGGCGCCTACCATATCGGCTGCTTCGCTCAGTTCGTTGTAGTAAGCCTGCAGCAACTCTTTGTTGATGGTGTTCTTTGCCTTTTGCGCCTTGTTCCTGGAAAGCTCAATGTTAACACCAACTTTTCCGCGCACCAGGGCCCTCTGCACCATGTTCCGGATATCATACTCGTGGTCTGATATAATCTTCGGAATCCGCACACTGAGGTCCATACTTTTTGAATTCAGTGACCGGATTTCAACAGAAATAGAATATTGGTCGGCATCAAGGCGAGCACTCCCAAATCCTGTCATAGACTGCAACATAAGCGAATTAGGTTATTATCTACTGCAAATTAGCTAAAATTATCCAATCTTGCTTAGCCTGCGCCCCGAAAGGTAGTTTAATGTAAGAAGCCCCGCCCGTATAATACAGGCGGGGCTTCTGCTTTTCAGGGCTGCCCGCAGCAGCGTTTCTGAGTTCAATTTTATATGGGCTTTAGGCTTATCTGCCTACCTGTTTCTGAATCAATCAACCAGGTTCAGGATTTACCGGACAAAATCTACGTCTGTGTTGTGCCTAACATCTTCGTTACTCCGTCAATTATTGCCCTGACATCGGAAGGGTGATTATCAGATACCTCACCTCGTTCTTTTCCGAGGCGCACAACCACGAGGTTTTTATCCGGTAGCACGATAATGTACTGCCCAAGTATACCGCGTGCATAGAAAATATTCTGCCCTTTATAGTCCGGCATCAGCCACCACTGATAACCGTAAAAGTCTACCTTTTTGCCATCTGTTGCTTTTGAAAGACCATTGGGAGTAAGCGAGGCCTGTACATAGGCAGGAGGTACAATGGTGTCGCCGTGCCAGAGCCCCTGGTGAAGGTACAGCTTACCAAAGCGGGCAAAGTCACGGGCATTAGAGAAAAAGCAGCAGTAGGCTTTCTCTATCCCACCATCAGGTCTGTCTACACTCCACTCCGCATCATGCACGGCACCCATTGGCTTCCAAAGCTTCTCTTCTGCCAGTTCACTCAGGCTCTTACCCGTAGCCGCCTGCAGCACAAAACCCAGCACCTGGGTATCACCGCTTTTGTAGGAAAATTGCTGCCCTGGCTCCTCTACTGCCTTCAGCCTGTTAATCACCTTCTTCAGGTTGGTGCCATAGTAGCTTTCGGTGGTCATGGAGAAAGGATTCAGGTAAGACTCATCCCAGTTAAGGCCGGAACTCATCCAGAGCAGGTGCTTGATACGGATTTTTGCTTTGTCTCCTTCCCTGAACTCAGGCAGGAAGTCCGCCACAGGCTGCTCCACACTCTTTATTTCTCCATCTTTGATAGCGATGCCAACAAGCATGCTCACGATGCTTTTAGCCATGGAGAACGAATTACTTAATGACTCATCGGAGTAGCCATCCCAATACTGCTCATGAACAATAGAGTCGTTTCTTACTACCAGAAAAGCTACTGAGCTGAGATCATTGTGCAAGCGTTCCAGTTCATCGGGGGGAGTAAGGGTATTGTAACTCCTGGCGATAGGCCAGGGCTCCGCTACCTGCGGAGCCTCTATTTTACGCTGCTCAAAGATGGTGTTATCGTCTATATCCGCTAAGTTGTAGTATAGGGCCCTGTACACATAGTTTTTATCAGCTATGTGCACCCAGGCTGCAAATAACACGAGCAATAGCAAAGCCCCTACTCCATAACGTCTGCCTCTTCGGCTCATAAGCTATGTTTTAGAAGTCGTAGCCTAGCGTGATGTAGAACTTAGGACCTGTACGGCGATCTTCGGCCTCGCCCCATGCTACATCCAGCTTACCATAAACTCCCAGCACTGTAGTGCGTGCGCCCACTCCATATCCCACCAGGAACGGATTGCGGTAGTTGATAACTTCAATCTCAAAGTTATCACGCTGTGTGGGACTAATGACACCACCAATCACGCGGGTGTTGATGGAGTTATTGCCCGAGAAAGGGTTGGCACCATTATAGGCAGAGCCAGCATCAGCAAAGCCTATTAGTTGCAGGTTACGGAAGAAACCAGATGCAATTGGCCCATTATACAGGTACTGCACAATCGGGATACGCAACTCAGCATTGGCCAACAAGTGGCGGTTACCACTGCGCACGTTAAAGTTAAAGCCCCGCAGTGGTGTGATGTACTCCAGGTAAAACAGGTCAGCCGGCGAACTGATTTCTACGTCGTTCAGTTCTGCACTTTCATCTTCATCTGCCAGCAACCAGTTATTCATGCCGCCAATCAGGAACTGCTTTGTAGAATTCCCGAAGAAGGCACCGTAACTGATGCGGGTTGCGAACACGATCTGGCGGTGGATTTTCAGGTAATTTCTGAAGTCAACATACAGTTTGCTGAAGTCACCGGCGGAACCTTCGAGGCCTTTTAATGAGAGCAGCCCCACTTTCAGGCGAGTTCCTTCCACCATGTTGATACCGGTTCTGACGCTGTTGTCATACACCATCTCTACGTTACCACCCCAAAGATTCTCGAGGGTATCAGGCACAAAGAAATCGGTTAGGTAGGTGAATCGGGTGCTGACCAGTTTCGGCATTACACGCAGGCTGGTACTGTGGCTAAGTGGATACTCTATAACCGGGCTAAGCTCATTCTTTGCAAAGCGCACTTCTGAGCCAGGTGAGTTTGAAAGGCCTCCAACCAGCGTTTTACGCTCGAACTGCACCCCTATATCCACACGGTTCTTCAGGTTCATATATTCCGCCCAGAAATTGCTCGTCTCCAGATCGGTGCGCAGGAAGGCCGTGCCCCGGATATGGTGGTTCTCGAAGAGGTCACTCATATTTACGCCGCCTACAAAGCCAAAGCCTAGCAGTGGGTCGGCATGCACCGAAGTCACAATTTCCTGTACACTGAAGCGCAGGTCATAATCCAGCGGCCCCACCATCTGGAAAGGCCTGGCGGCAGTGGCTCTGCGCACAGGGGCAGCCTGTCGTTTTACCTCCGGCTGTGCCGCCTTAGTTGTGTCGCTGTCAAACTCATAGTTGTCGATGTCTACTTCACCGGCTTTGCGTTTCGGGCTGCTTCTCCTTGTAACGGTGTTATTGTCTTCCTCTACCAGCTTACGCAGGTTAGAAGCCGTATTCTGGGCCGAGCGGGCACGGGTCTCCAGGATAATCTGCCGCGATGTTTTAGGCAGTTCTGCAAGTGCGGCAGGTGTGTAGTTGGGCAAGAGGTACACAAAATTGCGCGCCTCATCTTTCGCCACCACCGCCAGTACATTTGCCGACGGCACATAATCATACTCTTCTATGCCCTGCACAAAGTTTGTAACCGGGGTGGCGGTACCTGTACCAAGATCGTAGCGGTAAAGACTACGGATTCCGCTTTGCTCACTCAGGTAAATCAGGTTGCCGTCCTGGGTTGCTTTCGGCTGCAGCTCACTCGCAATAGAGCTCGTCAGCTGCCGGATATCGGCATTAGGACCTTGCTGCTGCAACAGGAAGATATCATAGTTGTTTACCACGCTGCCGAAGGTGGCCGGGGTCACATTACCGGTGCTGTCAACCCATCTGTTAGAGCTAAAGGCAATGCCGCCGCTGTTTCTCAGGAAGGTGGGCTCCAGGTCGTCAAAAATATCATTTGTGAGCTGTTGCTGCAAACGGCCATTGGCACGCAGCAGGAACAGGTCTGTCTGGCCGTTACGTACGGCACTTACCACAATCTGCTGCCCATCCTCAGAATAGCTCATGCTACGCACCTGCGAGAACTGCTCCAGCACAGTAGCCTGCGTTGTTAGGTTTTCAACAAAAGGTATAAAGGAGTAGCGATCGCGGGCATCTACCTGGCGCAGCATCATTTTGCCTCGCCTTGCCTCTATAAAACCGAGTTGGGTATTGGAGCGCCATGCCAAAACGGGTGTTTTATAATCCACCTTCTGATCTACGCTCTTGTAGCCGGCACGCCACACTACGCGGTCTTTGCCGGAGCGTACATCCTGCACAAAGATTTTGAAGATACCGTTGTCATTTTTCACATACGCCAGCATGGTACCATTCGGGTTCAGCACCGGCTCTCCGTAAAAATGGCCTTCTTTGTTTTTCTTGAACAGTTTAAAATTATCCTGTAGTGTTATCAACTGGCCGTCAGCGCCTGTATTGATCTGCCTGTAGTAATTGTACCAGTCCTGCAGGAAACGGTTGTATGGGATGTTCAGGCTGCTTGTTATACCTATCTCCACATCACGGGTGATGCGGGTAAGGTTCAGGATGTTCTGAATGGCTGTATAGCCGTAACGCTCCGCAATATAGTTCCAGACAGACTGGCCGGTTAACTCCGGGTTTATAGCAAAAAGCTTCTCCGGACGCACTTTGTCCTGCTGCTGCTTCCGCAGCATGTTGCGCATATAATTGTCCATCTCAATGCTCCAGCCCTCAGCTGTATAGGCAGCCACTCCGCTGATGAACCACTCTGGCAGGCGAAGCAGGTAACTGCTTTGCAGCGCTTCCTTCAGGCTGCCACCATACATCATATCATTCATCAGCAGCTGCGTCAGTTCATAACTCATCTGCGTTTTGAACTCGGTCTGGGTGCCTTCGTAGGCCAGCTCTATTTTGCTCTTCATAAAGAGCGTTTCGCCACCGGTCTGGTACTGGTCGTTGTCCAGGCCAATGTTGCTCTGCAATAGGTCTGTAGGTGAGTTGTAGAGAATGAGTGTGATTTTGGCATAAGGGTAATAGCCAATGAGGCTTGTTATCCGCCGCAGCTCCTTTTCGGCATATTCCGCAGCATTCTTGGCCGTTTCCTGCCCTCCCTGATAAAAGTAAACGTTAAAGTTCTGGGTGCTGTAGAGCTTCCAGTCGAAGTTCTTGTATTGAATACGGCTCTTGCCGAAGGTGTCGCGGTTTGGCTGCGCCTGAAGGGCAGTACCCAGCAAGGTGCAAAAGAGTAACAGCAACAAAAACCTTATAGAAAAACGCATGCGCTTAATTTGTTGATTTAGTGTTTTATGTAGTCGTAATATAACGATAAATAACGCGATATTCGTATGTCTGCCATTACGTCTCCCTCCCCTGCCAGGGCTGCTGCAAACTGCTGCGCCAGGTAAGGCGCCATTTGCACCCCTTTTGAACCCATGCCGTTAAAAACACTTAACTGCGGGTACTGCGGGTGCCTTCCTGCCAGCGGTTTCCGGTCGCGTACGGCGGGCCTGATGCCTGCCTGATGGTTGATTATAGTAAAATGCTGTGAGGTAATCTGGCTGAAGCGCTCCGCAAGTTCTTCCTGCCCTTCCGGGCTTGGCTGCTCGTCTGGCTCCCGCCAATTGTAGGTGGCGCCAATCTTGAAGCGGCTTCCCCCTACCGGAACAACGTAAACTGCTTTGTTATAGATGCATTCAGGGTTAAAATTCTCTGCCTGCACTTCCAGCACCTCTCCTTTGGTAGGTTGTATAGGCAGCCATTTGAACCAGGGATTGTTTACAACCTGAAACCCCTCACAAAAAACCAGGTGGTCGGCTTCTATCGCTTTATACTTCACTCCATGCTCCGTTAGTTGCAGTTCATCCATCTGGAACTTCTCCGGCAGTAGCAGTTCCTGGGCCAGCAGTTCCGCTGTAAGCAGGTTCAGCATTTCCTCCACCAGCAGGTTGCCCCCCCTCCCAATCAAAACGCCGCCGTAGGGGTCCTGCACGCCGGGTTGGTGAATGCTTTTGGTGTGGGTGGCCAGTATAAAGTCGTTCCAGCCCTCGCTGGCGCTTTTGGCCATCCAGGTGTTTTGCTCTTCTATGGAGGAGAATATTTTATAGATAGGTTTGTGAATAAACAGCTCGCGGCCAAAGTGTGCCTCCAACTCATCATAGAATGCATCTGCGGCAGGTATAAAGTCATCCGCCAGCCAAGATTTTGCGAAGCGCTTACCGGCAATGGGGTTTATCAAACCAGCAGCCACCCGTGAGGCGCCACTGGGCCTTGGCTCATCGATTACCAACACCTGATAGCCGCGCTTGCGTAAGGTATAGCTTAGGATGGCTCCGGCCAAACCATGCCCTACAACTATAAAATCGTATTTCATCAGGGCAAGTTACGAGATGTACAGGTGAAATTTGTAACTTAGAAGCCGATTTTGTGCTTGCCTGTTAACCTATAGAACTATGAAAATTACCTGCTTTACTTTTAATCCATTCCAGGAAAACACCTATATCCTGCACGACGATACACGCGAATGCGTGGTAATAGACCCGGGCTGCTACGAGAAGCAGGAGCAAGAGCAACTACAGCGTTATATTGAAGAGAATAACCTGAAGGTGGTGCACCTCTTAAACACCCACTGTCACGTAGACCATGTGCTGGGGAATAAATTTGTGGCTGACACATACAAGGTTGGTTTAGAAATACACCCTGATGACGAGCAGACGCTGCGGGCTATCCCGGCCTATGCCCCGGCTTATGGTTTCCAGAAGTATGCGGAGGTGTTGCCGGAGGCTTACCTGAAGGAAGGCGACACAGTGAAGTTTGGAGAAACGGAACTGCAGGTGCTCTTTACACCCGGTCATGCCCCGGGGCATGTCGTGTTTTACAACGGCCCGGAGAAGATTTGCATTGGGGGCGATGTGCTGTTCCAGAACAGCATTGGCCGCACCGACCTGCCTGGTGGCGACTTCGACACGCTTATTCACAGCATCAAGTCGAAGCTGTTTGCCCTGCCTGATGAGGTAACAGTTTATCCCGGGCACGGACCGGAAACCACCATCGGGCACGAAAGAAACAACAATCCATTTCTGCGCTAGCCCCTGCGGCCTCCACGCACCCGTATATGAAGAAACACATTCCTAACGCCATCACCTGTCTCAACCTGTTCTCAGGCTGCCTGGCGCTGTATTTTGCTTTCCAGGGCCAGTTAGTTACCACAGCCTACCTCGTTGGCATAGCCGCAGTCTTTGATTTTCTGGATGGCATGGTGGCGCGCATGATGAAGGCATATTCAGAGATCGGAAAGCAGCTGGATTCGCTGGCGGATATGGTGTCGTTTGGAGTAGTACCTGGCACAGTTATGTTTATCCTGTTGCAGAGAGCCGACTCCGCCGTGCTCGGTATGCCTGCGGATGTAGTGGCTTTCTTTGGCTTTCTGATTACGGTTTTCTCGGCTCTGCGCCTGGCCAAGTTTAACATTGATACCCGCCAGACTACCTCGTTTATAGGACTGCCCACTCCAGCCTGCACCCTTTTTGTGGCCTCGCTGCCGCTTATTCTGGAGTACGGCGACCTGATACACTATGAAATTATCCTGAACCCATGGGTTCTGCTGGTGCTTACCGTGCTGCTCTCGTTCCTGTTGGTAGCAGAGCTACCGCTGTTTGCTCTCAAGTTTACGAACCTGAGCTGGCAGGACAACTCCATCAGGTTCATCTTCCTTGGGCTGTCAGTTATCTTACTGGCTCTTCTTAAGTTTGCAGCCATCCCCCTGATTATAGTGCTTTATGTACTTTTGTCTTTCTTAAAGAAAACCTCACACTCATCATAAAGCCTGTTACTTAAACAGTTCGCTTCAAAATACAAAGCCATTTTACTGGGGATGGAGCATGCAAAGTTGGTTCAGGTGGACATTGTGGATATTAGCAAGTATACATTATCTTGCTTTAGCAGCAGAAACAGGAGGAACAGTCCGTGAAAAGGCAGAAAACGCATGCGGCAAGCTGCCCGCTAACTTTAACCTGGAGGTTCTTTACATACGAGTTGGAGCAGGCGTAACATGAGGCTGAAGTACAATAAATTAGCCGTATATTTGTTGTTTACTTGAGCCACACAATCGCACATTTGTACGGCTGTATGGCTTGAAGATAAGTATACCGGAGATTATGATGCGGCCTTTCCGACAGGTTTACGTATGCGCGCTTTTCCTGCTGAGCTTACTGTCAACAGCGGCACTGGCACAGGCACCTGCCAGTACCATTACCCTACAGTGGCAGGAACAGGCGACGGTTCTTCCCACCCACAGCGCCTCTGGTAAAGTTCCAGCATTTACAGGAGCCTCCATCGATCCTGCAGAGGGCCTGCCTTACTACCGCCTGCAGTTGCCGGGCGTTCGCACCCGCCACTTCACATTAAAGGATACACAATATCAGTCCTTCTCTGCTGCCGAAGAAAAGCTCTTTGGCACCTATGATTTTTCTGCAGAACCGCAGGTGCTTATAAGCCAGGCAACCCAGAATAAACAGCCGGTAAGCTTAGTGTCTGTTCTTCCTATTCGCCGCAACCCCGGCAGCAAGCAACTGGAAAAACTAGTCAGTTTCAGCTATACCTACACTCCTGAAGAACCGAATGCCACCTTTGCCCGCGCTGCAGGCACATCCGGCACCGGTAGCTTTGCTGCTAACTCAGTCCTGAGCTCCGGCGAGTGGTATAAACTGGCAGTGACAGCCTCTGGTATTCATAAAATTGATAAGAGTATGCTGCAGGCGCTGGGCATCAACGCCCAAAGCATTGACCCCAGAAAAATCCAGGTGTATGGCAACGGTGGTGGTATGTTGCCGCAGCCCAATAGTGCCTCCCGCCCCGATGACCTGCAGGAAAATGCCATTGTGGTATCCGGTGAAGCGGACGGCAGGTTTGACGAAGGAGACTATGTGCTCTTTTATGCTCAGGGGCCGCACACATGGAGCTATGATGCGGCAGAAGAACAGTTCAGGCATACCTTCAACGTCTACTCCGACACTGCTTACTACTTTCTCCGGGTAAACCATGCCACAGGGGCACGCGTTGGCTCCCGCGGCCAAACTGCAGGGGCCACACAAAACATCAGCACTTACAATGAGCGCCTCTTTCATGAGCAGGACCTGAAGAACATGATCTTCTCAGGCCGTGAGTGGTACGGCGAAGAATTCAGTAGCTTTCATGGCTCGCGTGAGCTTTCGCTTGCTGTATCCGATGTGGTGCCGAACTCTACAGTAAAGCTAACTGCTTTCCTGATGGCGAACTCCTCCGCCAACTGCTCTTTCTCCTTACAACTCAACGGCGAGAGCCTTGGTTCTCAAGCTATCCCCAGCCGGGGCAGCTACAATTATCACCCGGAAGGCACCAACAGTATCAAAACGTACAGCGTCAACCAGCAGGTGTTGGGCAATGGCACTGCGTACAAGGTAAACCTGCATTTCAGCACGGGCGGCAGCTCTACTTCACTGGGCTATCTGAATTACCTGGAGCTGAACTATGAGCGACAGCTAAAACTTTACGGAACGCAAACCATTTTCCGGTCGGTGACAAGTACAGTGGCACCAGTCAGCACGTTCCGCTTTGCAGAGGTACCTGCTAATGCTTCTGTATGGGATGTTACGAATCCACGACAACCTGTAAAGCAGGAAATCAGCAACGGCAGCTTTAGCACTACTACTCATGTGCTGCGTGAGTTTGTGGTGTTTCAGGAGGGCAGCATCAACTTAAAGCCTGTTGCAGCTGGCAAAGTGCCAAACCAGAACCTGCACAGTGTAAATGCAGACGGGACACTTGACTTCGTGATTGTGGCGCACCCGGCTTTCCTGCAGGAGGCAAAAAGACTGGCTGCACATCGCGCCCGGCACAGCAACATGCAGGTAGAGGTGTTTACACCTGCCCAGATTTACAACGAGTTTTCTTCGGGAGCACAGGATGTAACTGCCATCCGCGATTTTATGCGTATGGTGCACAGCCGCAGCAGCAAAAGCGGCAGCGACATTCTTTTCCTCCTGCTCTTCGGCGACGCGTCCTATGACTATAAAAACCGCATCCGCAACAACACTAATTTTGTGCCGGTGTATGAGTCGCGGGAGTCATTGCATCCTATCTCCAGTTACTCCTCTGAAGATTACTTTGGCTTTTTAGATGAAGAGGAAGGCGAGTGGGCAGAAAATGCTTCAGGCGACCACCTGCTGGACATTGGCATCGGACGCCTGCCAGTTAAATCAGCTGCTGAGGCAGCAACGGTGGTTGATAAAATCATCTCTTATGATAGCCCGGGCCACTTTGGTAAATGGCGCAGCAAAATTACGTTTGTGTCGGATGACGGAGACTTTAACGAGCACCAGAATGATGCTGAGCATTTGGCGAACTTTGTAGAAAATACTTTCCCTGTTTATCAGCCTAATAAGATTTACCTCGACCTGTACCAGCAACGGGCGGTGTCTAACGGGCAGCGGGCACCCAATGCCTCCGCCGACTTAGATAAGGCCGTAGAACAAGGCTCGCTCATCATCAACTATACCGGCCACGGCAATGAGGTCAGTTGGACTGCAGAACAAATCCTGACGCTGCAGCAGATTAACAGCTGGAAAAATACAAACAACCTCACCTTTTTCCTGACCGCCACCTGTGAATTCGGCCGCTACGACGATCCGGTTAGGGCATCCGGCGCAGAACTAGCGCTGCTCCACAAGGAAGGAGGTGCTGTTGGCCTGATTACAACTACCCGCCCTGTTTACTCTAATGGCAACAGGGTGCTGAACCGGAATTTTTTCAAAAATGCTTTTACTCCCATAGGTAACCGTATGCCGCGCCTCGGTGATTTGGTGCTTCATACTAAAAACAACAGTATTATAGACAATATTAGCGGAGCGACAGGTGTGAATAACCGCAACTTCACGCTCCTCAGCGATCCTTCTTTGCAGTTGGCATACCCAAAGCTACAAGCGCAGATCACCAGCATTAACGGCAGGGAAGCAGCTACGGATACGCTTCAGGCATTGAGCAAAACGATGCTGAAAGGCCATATCACCAGCAGTGCCGGCGCCATAGCAGCAGACTTTAACGGTGAGCTGCATATAACTGTATTTGAAAAACCTACCACCCGCCATACCCTAGGTGACGAGCGTTCGCCGAAAGTGCCGGTGCAGGTGCGTGAGAGCATCATATACGATGGAAAGGTGAGCGTGCAGCAGGGGACTTTTGAAACAGCCTTTGTTGTGCCAAAGGATATTGCCTATCATTATGGCGCAGGAAAAATAATGCTGTACGGCAGCAACAGTTCTGCTGATGCTATGGGCGCTAATCAGTCTGTCATCATAGGCGGTACCGCGACAGATGTTCCCGTTGATAATGTGCCGCCGACAGTAAAGCTGTTTATGGACGATGAGTCTTTTGTTTTCGGAGGTGTTACCGGCAAAACCACCACCCTATTAGCTGATTTGTTTGATAACAATGGCATCAACACGGCAGGAACAGGCATTGGCCACGAAATAACGGCTGTTCTGGATGGGAACCGTGACAATGTGATGGTGCTAAACGACTATTATACAGCAGAGCAGGACAGTTACCAGAGAGGAAAGGTAAGGTATACCTTAAAAGACTTAGAGGCGGGTCCACATTCCCTCCGGCTGAAGGCCTGGGATACACACAACAATTCTTCAGAAGAATATATAGAGTTTGTTGTATCTAACGACGCCGCTATTGCGTTAGAGCATGTGTTAAATTACCCAAATCCATTTTCCACAAACACCACCTTTCATTTTGACCACAACAGAGCCGGTGAGAACCTTGATATACAAATAGACATTTATACTATTTCTGGTAAATTGGTAAAAACAATACAAACCACTTCCTACGCCAGCAAGGCACATGTTTCAGATTTATCATGGAATGGCAGAGACGAGTACAATGATATGCTGGCACGGGGCGTTTATGTCTATAGGATAAATGTTTGGTCGCAGCAGGACGGCTCAAAAGCCTCAAAATTTGAGAAACTTGTAATTTTAAACTAGTATAGTAACCTATAATATCTATATTTGACATAGCTATTTACCCTACGTATGTATAACAAAAGTCAGATTTTAAAGGCTACAGCATTTGCGCTTGCCTTGTTTGCTGCTCCTGCTGCCTTTGCGCAGACCACTACAGGAGGAACCGTAAACGCTGTCACCACTGCTGTGCCTATCCTTACTGTGGGCCCCGATTCACGATCAGCAGCCTTGGGAGATGCCGGTGTAGCTTTGTCGCCAGATGCAAACGCATCTTACTGGAACCCTGCTAAACTTGGTTTTGTACAGAATGACCTCAGCATTGCTTTCTCTTATGCGCCCTGGCTACGCCAAATCGTAGACGACATGTCGCTGAATTACCTTTCTGGCTATAAGCGACTGAATGAGACTTCTGCTCTGTCAGTTTCCCTGATGTACTTTGATCTGGGCGAGATACAGTTTATTGATGCGAACCAGAACCCGCTGCAGAACTATAACCCGAAGGAATATGCCGTGGCGGTGAGCTACGGGCAGGCGCTGAGCGAATATTTCAGCGTTGGTGTTACAGGCCGCTTTATTCACTCTAACCTTGCTGGCGATGTGAACGTGAGCGGTAGCAATACAGAGTCTCAGCCGGGCAATACGGCTGCCGTAGATGTAGGTGTATATTATAATAGGGACCTGAACCAAACCCTGAACCTTGGTTTGGCTGCCAATATTTCGAACATAGGAGGTAAGATAGCTTATTCTGAAAATGAGGATAAAAGCTTCCTGCCTACAAACCTGAAAGTAGGAACAGCCTTAACCTATAACCTGGATGCCTATAATACGCTTACCTTAGCTGTTGATGCAAACAAGTTACTGGTTCCCTCCCCTGGAGCTAATACAGACCAAAGTGTGGTAAGTGGTATCTTCTCTTCCTTCGCAGATGCTGAAGGTGGCGCAAGCGAAGAGTTGAAAGAAATAAACATTTCGACTGGTATTGAGTATTGGTATAACCAGTTGTTTGCCGCCCGTGCCGGTTATTTTTATGAAAACCCTGACAAAGGGGGCCGACAGTACTTTTCTGCCGGTATTGGTATCCGCTATCAGAAATTTGGTTTAGATGGAGCCTATTTGATTCCGAGTGACGAAAACAACCCGCTGGCAGATACCTGGCGCTTTACGCTGGTACTAAACCTTGAGTAAGAAACTAAATAGTAAAGAATGCTTGATAGAACAAAAGCACCAGAAACATATGAAATAGATGCCATCACGCTTCAGGTAGCAGAAGTTACCCACCTAAGTAATGGAGCGCGCATGCATGTAATAAAAAGCGAAACCCAGCCTGTTATCAGGCTGGATTTTGTTTTTAAAGCCGGTAAGTGGTTTGAGAATAAGACGGGGGCATCTGACCTGGCAGCTAAAATGCTGCTGGAAGGCACCTTGAACCATTCCGCCAAACAAATAGCAGACAAAGTAGCCTTTTACGGGGCTTCGTTTGAAAACAACCACGGCTTCGACCGCAGTGAGTTCACCCTTTACTGCTTATCGAAGTATGTAGAGGAGTTGTTGCCGCTTGTGCTGGACGTACTACAGAACCCGGTATTCCCGGAAGAGGAATATAACCTGCTGAAAAAGCGCACTATTCAGAACATAAAGGTACAGCGCCAGAAGAACAGCTATTTAGCAACCCACAGCTTTACAAAGCAGCTTTATGGGGAACAACATCCTTACGTATTCGGCTTTGATGAGGGAGAAATAGAAAACCTGACGGAGGAAGATCTACAGGAATTCTATAAGAACAGATACATTACACAGGAACTAGAAGTGTTTGCATGCGGTGCTATAGATTCTCTTATGCAGCAGTACCTGGAGCGCGAAATACAGCAATTGAATATACAGCCTTCCAAAGCGTCACATACTACTGCACAAAAAGAAGCAGCAGCCAGAGCTACTGAGAAGACGAACCTAGTATTTGTGGAAGAAAGCTTACAGTCTTCTATCAGGGTGGGCAGGATCTTCCCTCATATCACCCATAAAGATTACCTCCAGCTAAAAGTGTTGAATGAGGTATTCGGGGGCTACTTTGGCTCCAGGTTGATGCGTAACATCAGGGAGGATAAAGGCTATACGTATGGCATTTACTCTGTGATTTCACCGAAGGAACAAAGCAGCCTTTTCTATATTGGAACAGATGTGGGCTATGCTGTAACAGATAATACCATTGAAGAGATTGGTAAAGAAATAAAGACGCTACAGCAGGAGGAAATACCGGAAGAGGAACTAAGCACCGTAAAAAACTACATGCTGGGCAAGTTCCTGAACGATATTAACACGATATTCGATCAGTGCGACCGTTACAAGCGCATTGTGCTGTACGACCTGCCTCAAAACTATTATAATGACTTCGTCACCACCGTCAGGACAACAACACCTGCAGAACTTCTGAACCTGGCAAACCAGTACCTGCTGGAAGAGGAGATGTATACGGCTATAGCCGGTAGAAAAGAGTAGACAGATATAGAAAAGAGTAGACAGGAATTAAAAATCAATGACAAAAAAGAAGCCCCGGCTATATTTGCTGGGGCTTCTCTGTTCATGTGCCTGAAATATTTCAATATCAAATTCCGCAGCGCGAGTTATCATAGCATGCCTTTGAGGCCGAATATTATGAAGTGGACTCATAGTATCGGATGATAGGTATTCCTGTTTAAGCTGCCGCAGCGGCATTTAATGCATTGGCATGAAACCTCTCTTTAAAGCTAAAGTTCGTGCTCTCATGTCCCGGAAAATTGTCCTCGGGCAGTGGGCTGTGTAACTGAAGCTGTCTTAACTCTGCTCCGGCTGCCTCACCACTGCTTAAGCTGCAACATTTACAAGGCGATCAACCCAAAGAATGGAAACAGATTCTCCCCGTGCCAAAGGAGGAAAGTTGCTTTAGCTCTATGAAAAAGACTTGAAGCAATTTGTATAACTCATGCAACACAATATGCTTCTGTTTTATTCAGTTGCTGCCGCCAACAGCACGGCTTAAACGCAAAACACCCCCTGCTGATTTCTCTGCAGGGGGTGCTCTTTGTAGGGGTTGGCGGCCACCTACTCTCCCGGGTGTGACCCCAGTACCATCGGCGCGTCCGGGCTTAACTTCTCTGTTCGGGATGGGAAGAGGTGCTCACCGGAGCCATAGCCACCATTGCTTTTACACGGTCGTTATCGTGCATAATGCTTTATGTAGTTTTTGACTAGTTGGGAAAGAGAGGGAGAGTGAAAGGAGCGGGCCGCTGTTTCGGCTTTGGCTTTCGCCTTTGAGAACGCGCTCGGGCAATTAGTACCGCTCGGCT
>NZ_BAAGXV010000007.1:0-170466 GCF_054779655.1 Pontibacter brevis | reverse complement strand
AGAGCAGAGCTTCCGATTCTCCAAATCAGAGCTGGGAATGGAGAGCTGCCGGCTCTGGTTCTGGGAAAACAGGATGAAGCTGCTGCAGACTGTGACGCTGGTGTATGCTTTCCTGCTCTCTTTGCTCGAGGAGCGGCTAACAGAAAGGGTGAAGCAACTGCTGCGGCAGGGCTGCCATAGAACAGGAAAGCGGTATAGAGAAGCCTCTACACCGCTTTACCGTATCCGATTGGCGCTGGCCAACATCCTCAATGAATTTACCGCCTACTCCCGGTTAAAAAGTTCGGGATGATTCATGTTTTTTGTGTTTTATTTGAATTACTCTATTGACTTAAAGATTCGGTTCCAGCGGATTCTGCTAAAGAGACTGCCTTCAGGGTTGGTAGACATCCATATCATCACGGCCTTACCTACAATATGGTCTTCCGGTACATAGCCCCAATAACGGGAGTCCATGGAGTTGTGGCGGTTATCGCCCATCATAAAATAATAGTTCTGCTTAAAGGTATATTCGTTTACTTCACTGCCATTGATAATCAGTTTTCCGTCACGTACCTCTGCATTCTCGTTGCGCTCATATTCCAGAATAACCTTTTCGTAAAAAGGCAGCGTTTCAGGGGTGATTGCCACCGTAGCGCCTTCTTTCGGAATATAGATTGGACCGTAGTTGTCTTTGTTCCATTCATAACGGCTCGGCAAATGCGGGAATACTTCCGGGTCAGCCTTGCCAGCCAAGTCCTTCAGCAGAATAACATCAGTGATGAAGTTTAGCTTTGCCATTTCTGCAGCCAGCTCCGGTGATGCAT
The DNA here is from genome assembly GCF_054779655.1 of Pontibacter brevis. Taxonomy (NCBI): domain Bacteria; kingdom Pseudomonadati; phylum Bacteroidota; class Cytophagia; order Cytophagales; family Hymenobacteraceae; genus Pontibacter; species Pontibacter brevis. Next base: position 169,660 of record NZ_BAAGXV010000007.1, on the reverse strand, counting down.
CCACCACGTATCCGTTTTCATAAGGGTAGACGTCGCGCAGGTTGATATTGCGGTCCTGGAAAAACTTCTCTGAAAGCTGCGTATTCGGCACCAGCAGGTATTTATACTGCACCCTTTCTGGCGCGGAAACCGCATTTCCGTTGATATACACCTGCATATCTTTTAACTGCAGCGAATCGCCGGGTAAGCCGATAGCACGTTTGATGTAGTTGGTTCGCAGGTCGGCAGGGTGTTCTTCTTCCGGTGGGTAATTGAAAACCACCACATCGTTGTGCTTTACCTCAGAAAAACCAGGAAGGCGGTGCGGCTCCAGTTGGATGGCATCGGAATAGGAGGGGATGTTAGTGCCCCAGATAGTCTGATGCGTTAAAGGAACCTGTAAGGGTGTAATGGGGGTGCGCGGACCGTAGTGCAGCTTGCTTACAAAAAGGAAATCGCCTACCAGCAAAGACTTCTCCATAGACGGAGTAGGAATGGTATAGGCTTCAAATGTTGCCCAGCGGATTAAACTGGCTGCCACCACTGCAAAAAGAATTGCGTCGCCCCACTCACGGGCAAAGCTCTTCTTTTTTTTCGGTGCCTTTGTCACTGGTTCTTTTTCCCAGAATTTCACTTTCATCTGCAATAGCTATGGTTACAGGTTTAGCATGTCCTTCATGCCATACACGCCCTCGCGGCCAACCAGCCACTCCGCTGCCATTACGGCACCTTCGGCAAATCCTGCGCGGCTGTGGGCTATATGGCCGAGTTCGATTTGGTCTACCTCAGAGCTGTAGGTAACAATGTGTGTGCCCACTACATCCGGTTCACGCTCTGAAGCAATGTTTAATTTAGTTTTTTCTTCCGGATTATCAGACACCCATCCTTCTAAATTTGTGTAGCTGGACAAAATGCCTTCTGCGGCAGTGATACCGGTACCGCTTGGTTTATCTACTTTCTGCAGGTGATGTACCTCCTTAATGGATACATCATAAGCCTTGTAAGCCTGCATTTTACTAGCAATGTATTCATTAAAATGAAAGAACAGGTTAACACCCACGCTATAGTTTGAAGCATAAAAGAAGGCTCCTTTCTGCTTGAGGCACAAAGTAACGGCTTCCTCAAACTTGTGCAGCCAACCCGTAGAGCCAGATACCACCGGAATGCCGTGCACCAGGCAATACGATACATTGCCGAATGCAGACTCAGGATGTGTGAATTCAATGGCTACGTCTGTGTTCTCAGAAGTATAATTTTTTAATTCATCAGCATTATCATGGTCTATTTTGCCAATGATGTCGTGGCCTTTTGCCAAAGCCGTCTGCTCAATGGTTCTACCCATTTTGCCGTAGCCTATCAGGAGAATTTTCATTTGGTTCGGGTGTATAATGTAAATGTTATAGCAGGTGCCATGGAGTTATTGACAGAGGCAACAGGTACTATACCGGGATTAATGCGTAGTGCCAGATTATCACTCACGTCAAACTCCTTGAGGTGGGCATGTACGTAAGCTTCAGCAATCTGCAGCGCATGGGCACCAATAGAAAGTAAAATGGTCAGATCCCTGTTGCGGCGGTAATAGTCACGGCGGTACTTCAGGTTATTGTAAGCGGAGCTACCCGGTGTTGTTCCGTTGCTCACTCCCAGGTAGGGGTGGTCCGCGTATTCATCCACAGTGTTTGGGTCGCCGTCTACTCGCTGAATAATAGCGGTTCGGTAACTTTCGTAATTCTGGTGGTTGTTAAACAGGAAGTAGCCGAGCACGGCACCCGTTGCATAAACTATTGGTACTTTCCAGTACGCCCTGTTGTAAAACTGCCCGGCTCCAGGCAGAATAGCGGAATATAAAGCCGCTTTGCCTGGCCGGTCCAGGTCTTTGAGATTGCTTAAAAAGAAGCCTTTTTCTTGATTTAGCGTGTCAGGAACAAGCACGCGCACAGAATCTGCACCCTCGGTTATTACCTGCGCGCTAGCAGGAGTATAGCAAAGCAGTATACCCAATAGCAGTGCGGCAATGCCGGTGTACAGCCTCATGTAATTTTCTTAGTAGTTTAAAATATCCAAAATACGGTTCAGCTCGTCCACCGACAGGAAAGGGATTTTGATCTCACCCTTTCCGTCGTTGTTTGCCTTTACCTGTATTTTAGTGCCGAACTGGGAAGACAGACGTGATTCTACGTTTTTCAGTTCTCCCTCGTATTTGTTGAACTGCAGCTTTTGCTGTGGGTCTGGTTTTTTATTGGCATTCTGTAGGTTCCGTACCAGCTCCTCTACTTTACGAACAGACAGTTCCTTGGCAACTACTTCTTTAAATACATCCAGCTGTTTCTCTACTGTATCAATATTGATAAGTGCGCGGGCATGACCCATGCTGATAACGTTGTCGCGCAGGGCAATCTGGATATCCGGTGGCAGCTTTAGCAGGCGCAGGTAATTGGTAACGGTCGTACGCTTTTTACCTACACGGTCACCTAATTCCTCCTGCTTTAAACTGCACTCCGACAGCAGGCGCTGATAGGAGAGGGCAATTTCAATTGCATTCAGGTTTTCACGCTGAATGTTTTCAATGAGGGCCATCTCCAGCATCTGCTGGTCGTCTGCCTTGCGGATGTAGGCAGGAATAACGGTAAGGCCGGCAATTTTCGATGCCTGGTAACGTCGTTCACCTGAAATCAGCTGGTAGCTGTTCTGGTCTAATTGCCTTACCGTAATGGGCTGTATAATTCCCTGTACTTTAATAGACTCCGCCAATTCTTCCAGCGCTGTTTGGTCGAAGTGGGTACGCGGCTGGAAAGGGTTTGTCTGGATTTGATCTATGGCTATATCTGCGATGGTATTAACTTCGTTTATAGTGGAAGACTCGGTTTTCCCAGTGTATTTGTTACCCTCCAATAGAGAGCCAAGACCTCTTCCGAGGCCGCCTGTGCGTTTAACTGCAGGTTTTTTGTTGTCAGACATGTAATGGTAAAATTATTTAGCCAGCGCTACACTGTTCTTCTCTGCAATTTCGCGGGCTAAGTTAAGATAGCTCAGGGCACCCTTGCTTTCTGCATCATGCAGCAGGGCAGGTATACCAAAGCTTGGAGACTCGCTCAATTTCACGTTTCTAGGAATGATGGTATCGAACACCATCTGCTGGAAGTGTGTTTTCACTTCTTCCACTACCTGGTTGCTCAGGCGCAGGCGCACATCGTACATCGTCAGCAGGATACCTTCAATGGCTAAATCTGTATTGAGGCGCGACTGGATGATTTTGATCGTGTTCAGGAGTTTGCCTAAGCCCTCTAGGGCGAAATACTCACACTGCACCGGGATAACCACGGAGTCTGCGGCTGTAAGTGAGTTCACAGTGATTAATCCCAAAGAAGGGGAGCAGTCGATGATAATGTAGTCGTAGTTTTGCTTCAGGCTTTTCAGGGCCTCCCGCATTTTTTCCTCGCGGTTAGGCACGTTGATCATTTCAACCTCTGCACCCACCAGGTCGATATGCGATGGGATGAGGTCAAGGTAATCAATGTTTGGCGATTGCAGGATTATCTCCTCCGCTTTTACATCCTCCACCATGCACTCATAGATGCTGCTGGTAATAGTAGCCGGATCGAAGCCCAGACCGGAAGTGGCATTTGCCTGCGGGTCTGCATCGACGAGTAAAGTCTTGAATTCGAGAGCTGCCAGGCTTGCCGCCAGGTTAATGGCGGTGGTGGTTTTACCAACCCCACCTTTTTGGTTAGCAACCGCAATTATTTTTCCCATTATAAAAATTAGAGATTTATAGTTTGACCTATCTCCATCAAAATAAGTTCCTTGTCTACCATCTTCGCCACTTCCTTCACCTGTTCTTTGTCTATCCTGATGTACGGGAAGGTATCGTAGTGCATCCCAATCACTGTGTCTACCTGCACAAAGTCAGCGGCAACCATGGCATCATGTATATCCATTGTAAAGTTATCGCCGATAGGAAGCAGTGCAAAATCCAAATCAAACTGCTCCGGTATAAGCTTCATGTCGTAGGTCAGGGCTGTGTCGCCGGCGAAGTAAAAAGCCTGGTTTTCTGTTTCTACGACAAAGCCTGCTGCAATCCCGCCGTTTGAACCGTCTGGCAAAGAACTGGAGTGCACAGCGTTGACCATTTTCACCGTGCCGAAAGGAAGCGTCACCTTGCCTCCAATGTTCATAGGGTGTGTGTTTTCTACTCCTTTGTTACCATACCAGGTCGCAATCTCATGGATGGCAACAATGGTGGCTTTGTTATTATTGGCAATCTGCTCTGCATCGTGCACATGATCCTGGTGGCCATGGGAGAGCAGGATATAATCCGCTTTTATGTCGTTAACGTCTATTTGGGAAGCTAGCTCGTTTGGGGAGATGAACGGATCGAACAGCACGCGATGCGCTCCGATTTCAAATAAGAAACAAGACTGACCGTAGTACGTTATTTTCATAGTGTTACTGTTTTAGGGTTTTCTTGAGCTTTGCAAGATACTTTAAACTTGCACAAAGATACATTTTTTTACCCATAAAGGCTGATGCAATTCTGAACTGGCTGTATATTTTTATGCACATGCCGGAGCACTTAATTGCCAATAGTAGCCCTCTGAAAATACAACGGACAAACAAGTTGTTCGGTATATTCTCCCGTGATTTTCCACCGCCTCAGGCAAGAGACTTCCCCCGGCAGCTTACAACCTGTTAGTGCATGCCAAAGGATTAGAAGCTGCCTTTGGCAACTTCCTTTTCTTGTGCAAACAAAAATAGGGCAGCTGATGAATTTCAGCTGCCCTATTATGCTTAACAGTGCAAATCTACTGTCAGAAAAGCATTTTACTTAGTTGCAGGACCCGTCTTCGGGTCGTTCTTTGTATTTATCTTGTCAACCTCTACATCCTGCTTTTTCACGGTATCGCGAATGGTTTCTTCGCGTGTGCTGGTTTGCTTGCCAATGTTTACTTCTTCTACCACGCGGGCTTGTTTGTCTACCATTGGTACCTCTGCACGCTCTATAAATTCTTTGTCACCTTTCTTGAAAGTGGCTAAGTCTTGCTCGTTAGCAGGGCGGTTTACCGGGTTACGTTCAACACGTACGTGCTCTTCACGCAGGCGCAGGTGCTCTTCTACCGGTTTTTCGATAATGCGGCTTCTCAAGCGTACGCCGCCTGTTTCTACTTCCCGCTTCCCTACTTTCATTTGCTCCTGCACTACAGGTATAGAAGAGTTAATCCATTGTGCTCTCTTCTCACGTGGCATAGACTTGTACTTTTCGGCACGTTCGTCCACATCTATAGCTCCACATTTGTCAAGTAGTTCCGCTGCACGCTGTGCCTGGTCTCTTGTTTCGGCATGTACCGTTACAATAGAACCATGCTGGGCAACTTCAGAATACTTATTCCTATCATCGTTATCTGTAAACAAGGAGCTAAAGAAGTTACCGTCGTTATCTGTTCTGTTTGCGGCAGATGCGTTCGGGTTAGGTGTTGTGGTTGCATTCGGACCAGTTGCTGTAGAAGCAGTTGGATTTGGTCGGTCAGCAGTTGTGTTTGCAGCAGTAGCAGTGTTTGCTGTGTTCGCCGTATTGTTATCTCTTGCGCCTCTTACGGCAATGTCAATGTTATTTTCTGGGATGCCGTTAGACATTAGCTGTTGTGCTGCCATCTGAGCATCTACTCCATAATCGAATATTCCTATTACTGTTTGTCCTTTCATAGTTTGGTTATTTTTGGTTTATGTTATACATTGTCAAGTCTGTTTCTCAGACTTTGTTTGGGTTTTCTTTGTCTAAGTCAACCCGGCTTACTTTCACTTCTTCTTTTCGAAGTGTGATGTGTTGATTTTCGTGGGTTTCGTGCCTGCGTTTTGTTACGTGCAGTTCCTCTACCAGCTTCAGGCGCTTCACAACAACCAGTTCTTCCTTTAGTACAGGAATGATCATTACTTCGCCTTCATGGCGAACAGGGGGTGGAGGCGTATCAACGTATTCATTTATCGGAACCCGCTCAACACTTACTTCCTCATGAACAGTCGGGACATCTACCGTAACTTCCTCCTCGTGCACATCTTTATGTACATGCACGCTGCCTGTCTCTACAGTTTTTTTGTCTATCCTGACCTGTTCTTCTACTACAGGAATCATCTCAGGCTGCTGCCTGTCCCGAGCATTTCTGTCTGCTGTGTCTGTCTCCCTCACCGGCTTGCCGGCAAGGTTGTCAGGCTCATTTGTAACTGTTTTAGAGTTGCTGTTCAGTGTCCCGCTTTCCCTGAGTTTCTGCTCAAACTCAGATTGTATTTTATTTGATGAATCCTTCATTTTATTTGAGTATGGCCATATAAAAATATAGCTTTGCCGAGTTCTTGATTATTAAACTTTCTATATTTTCTTACGGCGCTAAGTAGTAATTGTTGGGAAAAATACGGAATCAGTACAATGAGAGGCTGTAGGATGCAGGCTTGATTTCTCCTCTTTCTCAGTAGATTGTACCCATACTTGCTGCTCCAGGATCGGCACCAAAACATAGGTATGTGGTGAATCCAGTGCAATAAATAAGCGAGAATGTAGCAATTAAGTGGGTTAAAGAAGCAGAAACAGGAGGTAAGGACAGGCCACGGTGAGACACCTACATGTTGCTCGTAATTTATCGGAACAAGAAAGTGAAAGCATTGCTATGTACTAATACGTAGGTGTTTTTTTCTCTTCTGCCCGTTGCCATATTATCTGATGAAGCCACTCCTGAAACTTTATCAGCTGCCGGGGACCACCTTCCTCATGCTTCACCCGCTTTGCCTCTTTGCCAGCCTCAAAGAAAGTAAGGTAGGTGGAGGAAATATCACTCCACTGCGTGAGGTACCTGTCTTGTAACTTCTTATAGTCTAAAGCCGCAATTTCTCGTTTCAGTTGTTGCAGTTCTTTATCCGACAACTGTAGCTGTAAGGTATCCTGGGCGAGTGCGTTTTTAAATTCAACAAACGAGATGCTGCCGTTATCATAGATAGTGGCGTTATAGGCGGGGCAGTTGCCAAGGCAGGGTGTTTTCTGAAAGAGCAAAAGCAGTTCTTTGTCCTGAGCTGCGGCTGCGTTAGGCATTCCTTTTCCCGTGTTACAACTCATGACAAGCATCCACTGGAAGCTTATGAGGAAGAAAACAACTACTCTTCGCATGTTCGTTTTGCTATTTTACTTCCGTATCAGTCAGCTTTCGGAACTGGTCGTCTTCAAAGATATAAGCTTCAGGCTCACAGCCACGGCATTCATTGTAGTTAAGGGTTGAATCAGGCGGATTGATGATAAAAAGGCGGCTATCCGGTGCATAGCTTGCTCCTGCACTGCTTTGTAGTTTGTCCAGCACCTTGCCGTTTTCCCTGTCTACCACATAATGCTGCTGGCAGCTGGTGCCACAGCCAACTGTTACCACCGTATACCTTCCAGCGAAATTTATACCTGCTTCCAGGCCTTCTCTCAGGGCTCTCCGGTAGGTGCGGGTGTCGGCGTGGCTGCTTTCGTCCAGAGGAGCTAGTCTGCCCCTGTACATGTCGCCTACGTCATACCGCCCGCTGCGCTCGTACTCTTCCATCGTGATGCGGTACCGCTGGTAGAGGTCCGGGTTCTGGTTGTCCGAGATTGGCATGGTCACCGAATCCTTTTCCAGTTGTTTGGCCAACTCCGGGTGCGTGCTGGCAATAGAGCCCTCTTCTGTGTTAGACTGGCAACTGACTATAGTTAGCGACAAGAGGAAAAAGAGCAGCTTCGCTGATTTAGATTTCTGTAACATCAAATTCATAGTACCTCTACATACGGGCCATGCACAAGTATAGCCAATAAAAAAGCCTCTCCGCATCCGGAAAGGCTTTTTTTATATAGATGTATAGGCTAAGCTTATTTCTTTGCTTTACGCTTCAGTTGCTCTTTCTCAGAGGCCTGACGCATTGCTTCCTGCATACGCTCGGCAAAAGAAGGCCCACCTGTTTTTTTCTTCTCCTTTATCTTGTGCTTGTTCTCTTCCAGTTTCGCTCTTACTGTGCCTTCATCTACAAACGCGCGGATAGCAGCCTGCTGACCAAATGTTACAATGTTAGAAACGAAATAGTAGAAAGAAAGACCAGCAGGGAAGGAGTTCAGCACGAACATGAAGATAACAGGCATCAGGTAGCTGTAAAACTTCATTGGGCCCTGCATGGTGTTCATCTGGTTGTTAGACCAGGTATATAGGATGGTAGAAGCTGTCATGAGCAACGTAAACATACTCACGTGGTTGCCATAAAACGGAATCGTGAACGGCAGCCTGGCAAACACATCGTAAGTAGAAAGGTCACTTGCCCACAAGAATGCCTCCTGGCGCAGTTCAATAGAGTTCGGGAAGAAGTTGAACATCGCAAACAGGATAGGTATCTGCAGCAGCATTGGTATACAGCCACTCATCGGGTTTACCCCCATCTCCTGGTAGAGTTTCATCGTCTCCATCTGCGTCTTCTGCATGTCTCCATCATTGCGCTCCTTGATGGCGTCAATCTCTGGCTTCAGCACCTTCATCTTCGCCATCGAGATGTAAGACTTGTAAGTCAGCGGGAAGAGAATGGTTTTAATGTAGAGCACCAGCAGCATGATGATGATGCCGTAGTTGGTGATGTAGTTCTCCAGGAAGTCGAAGGCAGGGATGATCAGCCACTTGTTTACGTAAGAGAAAATTCCCCAGCCCAAGTCAAGGTTCCTGTCGAAATCGTTGCCGATTTGTTTCAGGATGTTGTAATCATTCGGGCCGAAGTAGAACATAAACTCCCCGTTGCCTGATAATACATCCTGTGCTGGTATCTGAATCTGGGAGGCCAGGGTTTTCACAACAGTGGTATCAGCCTCATCCACAGAAGTCTCCATTTTGGCGCCGGCAAACTGGTTGCCAGCAATAATACCCGCTGTAAAGAAGTTCTGCTTGTTGGCTACCCACTTTAGTGGTTGCTCTACTGTTTCTGTTTCCGTTGTTTCCGAAATAGAAAGGTAGTCAAAGTCCTCTTCAGCAGTATAGTAGTTGATAGTTGACTTTGCCCGGTTCTGCTTCAGGTCACGCTCCAGTTGCTTCAGCTTGTCAGTCCAGGTGAACGTCATGGTATTTCCACTTACCTGATTTGCCAGACCTTCGAAGTTAAGCTTGTAGCCCATCAGGAAGTTCTCATCATACAGCGTATACACCTGCTCAATATACTGGCCATTGCCCAGTTGCGCCTGGAAAGAGATTGTTTTGCCCGAGATGCCGTTCTCCCCCTGTACCTCTCTTACATCAGAAGCTGTAAAATACAAATCTGAAAACTTCACCGCTTTCCCATCATTGGTGGTGAAGGCGATATCTGTATTGCTGCTTTCCCTGTCGAAGAGCACCAGTGTGTCGCCCTGGTACGTTTTGTAGTTCTTCAGCAGCACTTCCTCTACCTGTCCGCCTTTGGAGCTGAAGGTAACGCGCATGTTCTGGTTTTCGAGAGTTGTTGTTGTCGCCTCACCGGTTGCGGCAGCGCCAAAAGCACCCAGAGCGCTAGCTCTGCGGGCCTGTGCCAGCGAGTCGTCTTCCACAACTGCTGTTTGCTGCAGTTGTTCTACCTTGGCTGTGTCCTGTATAACCTCCGCTTGCTGGGCTGGTTCCGGACTTGAAAAGAAGAACGTGTATGCCAGTAGCAACACGGCAATCAATCCAAAGCCAATTGCTTGATTTCTATCCATTTACTAAAGTTTGAAGTGTTATTTGTGCTTATTTAGATTTAGCGTTATTAATGGCCGCTTTTACAAACTTTACAAAAAGCGGGTGAGGGGTCAGCGCGGTACTCTTTAACTCCGGGTGATACTGTGCCGCAACAAACCAGGGGTGGTTCTGCAGTTCTATAACTTCCACCAGGCCTGTATCCGGGTTGATACCGGAAGCAACCATGCCTGCCTCTTCAAAGGCGGCCAGGTACTTGTTGTTGAATTCATAACGGTGCCTGTGGCGCTCCGTAACTTTAGACTTCCCATAAATAGAATAAGCCTTAGAACCTCTTTTTAGTTCACAGGTATAGGCGCCTAATCGCATTGTTCCGCCCATTTGTGTCACCTGTTTCTGGTCTTCCATCATGTCGATGACAGGGTGTGGCGTGTCCGGGTGCATCTCAGTAGAGGCGGCACCCTCTAAGCCCAGCACATTTCGTGCAAACTCCACTGCGGCACACTGCATGCCCAGGCAGATACCCATGAACGGTATATTGTTCTCCCGCACAAAACGGATAGCCTCTATCTTTCCTGCAAACCCCCGCTCGCCAAAGCCGGGTGCCACCAAAACAGCGTCCATGTGCTTCAACAGCGTGGGAACATTGTCGTTGTTAAGGTTCTCGGACTGGAACCACTTGATGTTGACTTTGCACTCATTGGCAGAACCCGCGTGCACAAAAGACTCTATAATAGACTTATACGCATCCGGCAGTTCTACATATTTACCTACCAGTGCAATGTTCACCTCAGCGGTAGGGTTCTTTAATCGCCCCAGGAAGTCTTTCCAGCTATCCAGGTTTGGTTCTGCCTTGTGTGGCAGCTTCAGTTTGCTGATTACGCGCTCATCCAGCTTCTCTTTTCGCATCAGCAAGGGTACGTCGTATATCGTTTCAGCGTCCAGAGACTCAATTACCGCGTTTGTTTTCACGTTACAGAAAAGCGCGATTTTCTTGCGCATTTCTGCAGGAATAGGGTGCTCTGAGCGGCATACCAGTATGTCCGGCTGAACACCAGCCTCAGATAAGGTGCGCACGGAGTGTTGTGTTGGCTTTGTCTTCAGTTCGCCGGCTGCCCGCAGGTAAGGCACCAGTGTCAGGTGAATCACAGCGGTTTCGTGCACACCCAGTTCCCAGCGTAACTGGCGCAAGGCCTCGATAAACGGCAGTGACTCGATGTCACCCACACAGCCACCAATTTCTGTGATCACAATGTCAAACTCTCCCGTCTGCCCTAAAAGCAGCATGCGGCGCTTTATTTCGTCTGTGATATGGGGTATTACCTGTACTGTTTTGCCCAGATAAGCTCCCTCGCGCTCCCGCGTAATCACATGGTTGTAAATGCGCCCGGTGGTCACGTTGTTTGCCTGTGATGTAGGGGTATTAAGGAAACGCTCGTAGTGCCCGAGGTCCAGGTCGGTTTCAGCGCCGTCTTCGGTTACAAAGCATTCGCCGTGTTCGTAAGGGTTCAGCGTGCCCGGGTCGATGTTAATGTAAGGGTCGAATTTTTGAATAGTTACAGAGAAACCTCTCGCTTGTAGCAGTTTAGCAAGAGAAGCGGAAATGATACCTTTTCCGAGAGAAGATGTTACGCCGCCTGTAACGAATATATATTTAGTAGCCATAAGTTAGGGTAAGTCTTATGGACTGCAAAGGTACGGTAATTATTTTATTATCCTGACGATTATCCAACAGATGTAACAGCACTTAGGATATCTTTCTTAATATTCAAGCTGATTGCAGAATTATTCAGCAGCAGGGGCGGGGCTGGTTCGAATGCTGGTACGACAGGTTTTTCCTGCAGGTTATCTGGTTTACAACCCATAAGAGACAGTATCCTTAACAAATTTAAAGCGCACAAATACTATAAAACAAAACCGCCCCAATCATAGATTGAGGCGGTTCATTCCGTTCAGTTGCAACTACAGCTTAACTATTGGGGTCAAGTATTGCGTCGATGCGTACCACGGCATCCTGCAGGTGATACTTTGTCATGGTGTCTTTGGTCTTTGCCAGCGAGCCTTTTATCTGGTTACGCAGTGTGTTCAGCTCTCCACGTACCATCGGGCGGATATCAGACTGCGACACTTTAACAGGGGTAGCCCCCATAAAAGAACGTGCTCTGCCTGATACCTCAGCCGGCTCTTCCTTCATCAGGTATTCCATGCGCTCTATATAGCCACGCTGCAGGTTGCGGCGGTACATGTCGATGGTCTTGCCTGTGGCTATTTCTGACCAGATACCGGTACGTAAATCAGCCATCATTTCCGGCAGGGTGTAGGTTTTGTTGCCCAACATTGCCTGCGCCTCCAAAATGCGCGCCATACGACCTGGCTCCAGCACGTTGTTCAGCACGTTTACCTGTGCGTTACGCACACGGTCAACTGTACCGGCAGACTCAATTTTGCGCAGGATGTTTTCGTCCAGCATCCAGGTAGGGGTGGCAAAGCTCTGCTCGTTCAGGAACTTCATCGCCCGCTGCTGCTTCTCCTTCGGCACGGTGCTGTAAACGTCACCTTTCTGATCGTAGGTCTTGTAGTTTTCGTACACGCCGCCAATGTTGCTGGTCACGTGGCCCATGTAGCGGTTCCACTGGCCCAGCACCTGCAGGTACATTTCCTCCAGGTCACTGTAGTCCTTGTTGTCCTCGGCTGTCCAGGCAATCAGGTTTGGTACAACACGCTTCAGGTTGGCAATACCATAGGCGCTGGCCTTCATGGCGTCGTCGCCGAGATCTTCTGTCTGGGACGATGGATCTGTCGGGCGCCCCATCTGCCGTCCAAAGCGGTACATCGGGTCATTTTCATGCTCCTTGATCCAGGCGGAAAGCTTTTCTGTGTTGTCTGAGCCGTTTTTCTCCGGGAAGTAGGTATAACCCCATTTAACAGCATGTTTATCATACACACCTATGGCAGGCATCAAAGCTACGCCTTTGTCTTCGGGCTGTGCCACATAGTTAAAGCGGGCATAGTCCATAATGGAAGGGGCAGTACCCATTGTTTTAGTGAATTCCGGGTCACGCAGCTTTTCTACCGGGTAAGCGGAGCTGGAGCCCATGTTGTGCGGCAAACCCAGGGTGTGGCCTACCTCGTGTGCGGCCACAAAGCGAATCAGTTCACCCATCACCTCGTCTTTGAACTTTACGCCACGGGCATCCGGGTTAACGGCTGCTGTCTGGATGAAGTACCAGTTGCGCAGCAGGTTCATCACGTTGTGGTACCAGCCGATATCGCTTTCCAGGATTTCACCGGAACGCGGGTCGTGCACGTTAGGGCCGTAGGCGTTCTGCGTTTCAGAAGAGAAGTAGCGGATAACGGAGTAGCGGACATCCTCCGGGCTGAATTCCGGGTCTTCCTCGTATGAAGGCGGGTCTTTGGCCACAATGGCATTTTTAAAGCCAGCCGCTTCAAATGCTTTGTTCCAGTCCTGTACGCCCTGCTTCAGGTAAGGGCGCCATTTCATCGGGGTGGCCGGGTCGATATAGTAAACAATCTGCTTCTTGGGCTCTACCAGTTCGCCACGGGTGTAAGCTTCTTCGTCTTTTGGCTCCAGTCTCCAGCGCACAATATACTTGCGGGTAGCCGCACGCTGTTCATCTGTGCCATAATCAGTTTGAGAAATAGTGAAGTAACCCACACGCTGATCAAATTTGCGGGCAGCCATCGGGTTCTTCGGGAGCAGTACCATGGAGTGGTTCAGTTCCAGTGATATGGTACCTGTCGTTGAATTAGATGGGGCATCCGAGGCGTCGTATGTCATGAGCGAGCGCGCCTCAATGTTCAGCGGGAAGCTTTTAACACTTTCAATGAAGGATCTCTTATCATCCAGCTTCTTCACCTTGTATTTGTCGCGGCGGTCTTTGTCCAACCCGAGGGCAGGCACATCCTTCGAGAAGAAGTCTGTTACCTCTACCACCTGTGTTCCCTGCCCGTACGCTTTAATGTCGAAGGCCTGTACAACAGGTGCTAAATTAGAATTCTGAATGGAGTTAAAAATCTCCAGTGTGTCTGCGGCAACGTTTTCAGTAGAAATCACGCGAAGCAGCACACGGTTCCCTTTTTTCTCCCAGCGCAGCATCTGCGTGTTCAGTTCTTCTCCACCATACCCGATGTTATTAGCGGTTTTGGCAATGCGGCTCACCATCAGCATGTCGCGGTTCAGGAGCGTGTCTGGTATTTCGTAGAAATACTTTTCATCCATGCGGTGTACCTTAAAAAGACCATCGTCTGTCACAGCTTTCGCCGTAATCACCTCGGCATAAGGCTTTGGGGCACCGTCATCTTTCTTAGCTGGTGTACTGGCAGTAGCCTCTTGTTTGGCTTTGCCTTTTTTCTTGTCCTTCTGGGCTGTGGCAGGTGAGGCCAGTGTGCAACCTGTCAGGAGTAGCGCTACAATGGGCGCGCAGTGTAATTTTTTACGCATCGGGTTTGTTAAGATTGGTTTGTTAGGTTGGTTATGTGTTAGGTTGATAATTCGAAAATAGAGATTTGTGTTGAAACTTCTACTGCCGCTGCAGCTTTTGTTAAGACTCCTCGCTGCGTGGAAGGTTTAACGGGAAAAACAAATTGTTTTTCTCTTTGAAGGAAGAAGAGGAGCATAAGGTTCCGGTGAGGGGCATTTTGCAACATTGCGCTGCCTGTTTTTTAGAATTCGATGGTGAATTGATAGCCTTCCTGCTTGTCATGCTGGTAAAGAAGGCTGGACACGGAGATGCCGAGCAGGCGTACCGGGTATTGCGGCAGCTGCGGTGCGCGCAGCAGGTCCCGGGCAATGGTGAAGATGGCATCAGCAGAATAAAATTCGCTGAGGTAGGTTTTGCTGCGGGTATTCTGCGTAAAATCAAAGTACTTGATTTTGACCGTTACCGTTTTGGCGGTTGCTTTCAGCCGTGCCATGTCCTGGGCCACTTCTTCTGCCAGGTACTGCAGGCGATCCAGCATGTCCTGTTCCTCTGTCAGGTCCACATCAAATGTGCGCTCTGACCCTATAGACTTACGGATGCGGTGCGGCTGCACTTCCCGGTCGTCCTGGGCACGGGAGATGCGGTAGTAGTAACGGCCTACCTTCCCGAAGTTACGCACCAGTTCCTGCTCTGAACGCTGTCGCAGGTCGGCGCCCGTCGCAATGCCCATGCTTTGCATTTTGGCTGCTGTCACTTTGCCGATGCCGTGGAATTTTTCGATGGAGAGCCCTGCAACAATGTCTTCCGCTTTATCCGGCGTAATAAGCGTGAAGCCATTTGGTTTGTCCATATCAGATGCAAGCTTCGCCAGGAACTTATTAAAGGAAACACCCGCCGAGGCGGTTAGCCCCGTTACCTCAGTAATTCGCGCTTTGATTTCTTTCGCTATGATACTGGCGGACGGCATGCCAATTTTGTTTTCCGTCACATCCAGGTACGCCTCATCCAGCGACAGGGGCTCAACCAGGTCAGTGTAAGAAAAGAAGATCTCCCGGATTTGCCGCGACACCGCACTATAAACCTCAAAGCGTGGCTTCACGAAGATGAGCTGCGGGCAGCGTTGTGCCGCAATTTTAGAGGCCAGGGCCGAATGCACACCAAACTTACGTGCTTCATAACTGGCTGCTGCCACCACGCCCCGTTCTCTTGAACCACCCACCGCCACAGGCTTTCCACGAAGCTCCGGGTTGTCACGCTGTTCCACCGACGCAAAAAAAGCGTCCATGTCTACGTGGATGATCTTTCGGATGGTTTGGTTCAAGGCAGGACGGTTAATAAATGGCAATTTACAAAATAACAGCATTCGTACGCCTATAAGCAGGTTCACTTGTCCTGCGGTACCCCTGTAAAGACGGAATTACCCGTATAAACTTTTTTAACCAACCAGTAAAGAATAAAACAGGATGAAAACACCTATCAGAATACCGCTTCTTGCGGTCTTTGCAACAGCTATGCTCTGGAGCTGCAGTGAGTCGCGGCAAACAGTTGAGCAGGCTACCACCGCTGCCACTTCTTATAACCCGGATGCCGATACCGTTGCCACCGCCGTCAACCAAAACCTTGTGCTCCCGGCACCAGACACTACCCACCGGGCTGAGAAGCGCAGCGAAACCATTGGCTGGCCAGCAGGCAAAACGCCCGTGGCCCCCGCTGGCTTTACCGTCAGCCGGTTTGCATCTGATTTGAAGCACCCCCGCAGGATATACGTTGCTCCGAACCAGGACATTTTTGTGGCAGAGTCAGATGACGAGGAGAAAAGCGCAAATCAGATTACGCTGCTCCGCGATACAAACCACGATGGGCAGCCCGAAACAAGGGAAGTATTCCTGTCGGGGGTGAAACAACCGTATGGTATGCTAGTACTGAACGGCTATTTCTATGTGGCGCTGGTCGATAAGCTGGTGCGGTACCCTTACAAAGAGGGGCAGACAAAGATGACAGCCAAAGGAGAGCAGATTCTGAGCCTGCCGGCCGGTGGTTATAACCACCACTGGACACGCAACATCATTGCCAATCCACAGGGCACCAAAATCTATGTGTCCGTTGGTTCGGCCAGTAACGTGGGCGAATACGGTATGAAGGAAGAAGAACGCCGTGCCAATATACTTGAGATAAACCCAGATGGCTCTGGCGAGAGGGTGTACGCCAGTGGCCTGCGCAATCCGGTCGGCATGGATTGGGAACCGAACACCAATGTGCTGTGGACAGCGGTGAACGAGCGCGATAAAATAGGGGATGAGCTGGTGCCGGATTATTTAACCAGCGTGAAAGAAGGCGGTTTTTATGGCTGGCCCTACGCTTATTTTGGCCAGAACATCGATCCTCGCCGCAAAGGGGAGCGACCAGATCTGGTGCAGAAAACAATTGTGCCGGATGTGCCTTTAGGAGCGCATACCTCCTCTCTTGGCCTGGCTTTTTATGATGGCGCTACCTTTCCTGACAGGTATAGGAACGGGGCTTTTGTGGGACAACATGGCTCCTGGAACCGTTCAGAGTTTGCCGGATACAAAGTATTGTTTGTGCCGTTTCAGAACGGGAGGCCCAGCGGAAAGCCAGAGGATTTTCTGACAGGTTTCATTGCAAACGCAGAGCAGAATGAAGTGTATGGAAGACCGGTAAGTGTCGAAGTAATGGCAGACGGTGCCATGCTGGTATCCGACGATGAAAGCGGAACTATCTGGCGGGTCACGGCTCAGCAATAAAAAGTTTGTGCTACTTTCTTTTGAACAGCAGGCAGGACAGCCGTATAGGTACTAGAAGTAACAACCAATAATCAATAACAACAATAGCTATGAAGAAAGTACTTTTTGTATTAACCTCTCATGACAGACTAGGCGATACAGGGCATAAAACCGGATTTTGGGTAGAAGAGTTTGCCGCTCCCTACTATGTGCTGTCTGATGCAGGCGTAGACATAACTTTGGCATCACCGGCAGGAGGCCTGCCGCCGATTGACCCGAGCAGCGAAGCACCTGGTGCCCAGACAGAAGCCACCAAACGTTATTATGACGATAATCAGTTACAGGAGAAACTGTCCCAGACCGTGAAGCTGAGCGAAGTTAAAGCGGATGACTATGATGCCGTTTTCTACCCGGGTGGGCACGGCCCGCTGTGGGACCTGACCAACAGCGAGGATTCCATCAGGCTGATCGAGCGCTTTGCCCAGCAGAAGAAACCAATAGCGGCCGTATGCCACGCGCCGGCTGTGCTCGCAAAAGTTAAAGGGCCGGACGGTGAGCCGCTGGTAAAGGGCAAGAATGTAACTGGGTTTACCAACACAGAAGAAGAGGCTGTGAAGCTGACAGAAGTAGTGCCTTTTTTACTCGAGGACAAACTCAAAGAACTAGGTGGCCATTACTCCAAGGTAGAAGACTGGCAGCCGCATATTGTCCGTGACGGGATACTGATAACCGGTCAGAACCCTGCTTCATCAGAAGGTGCAGCAGAAGAGTTGCTGAAACTAATGAACAGGTAGGAAGCTTTTTGTTGAATTATTTTCAAATCCCGCCAGGATGTTTTGCCCTGGTGGGATTTTTATGTTAAACAGCTTTGTGCTCTAGATGTAATGACCATACAAAATCCCACCACTGAAAGCAGGTCAAGCGTTTATTCAGAGAAAGAGTGGAGCTGAAGAAAGCCTTCTTTTATGTGCTTCAGCTGCAGGAAGGCTTTCGGAGCAGGCTTCTGGAAAGCTCTGAGCTTAATTCTTTACCTGATTTCCAACAAACCCCTTACTTTTGTGGTTAAGGATAACTATATATCACATAGTAACACAAATGGCTACTCTATTAGATTTAATAGGCAACACCCCCATGGTGGAGCTGCAGCATATAAACACAAAACCCGGTGTTAAACTCTACGCAAAACTGGAGGGTAATAACCCTGGCGGTAGTGTGAAAGACCGCGCCGCCTACGGCATGATAAAGGGAGCGCTGGACCGGGGCGAACTGAAACCGGGTGTAAAACTGATTGAGGCAACCAGTGGCAACACCGGCATCGCACTGGCCATGATTGCGCGTCTTTTTGGTGTGGAGATAGAGCTGGTGATGCCAGCAAATGCGACAAAGGAGCGGGTGCTTACAATGGAAGCCTATGGCGCCAAGGTGACACTTACAGCCGCTGAAAACTCTATGGAAGGGGCGATTGATTATGTAAATGAGAAAGTGGCGCAGGGAGGTTACCTTTTGCTGAATCAGTTTGCTAACGAGGATAACTATTTAGCGCACTATAACTCCACGGGGCCTGAAATATGGCGGGATACCGATGGCGAAGTCACTCACTTCGTTTCTTCTATGGGTACTACGGGGACCATCATGGGCGTTTCGCGCTACCTGAAAGAGCAAAACAGCCAGGTGCAAATTGTGGGTACACAGCCTGTAGAGGGTTCACAGATACCGGGTATTCGCCGCTGGCCGCAGGAGTACCTGCCTAAGATATTTGAGAAAGAGCGCGTGGATATAACCATCGATGTGTCGCAGGAAGAAGCCACGGCGATGACCAGGCGCTTAGCTAAAGAGGAAGGTGTTTTTGCTGGTATGAGCAGCGGCGGGGCTGTGTTTGCGGCCACTAAACTGATAGAAGAATTGGAAGAAGGAGTAGTGGTCTGCATTATTTGCGACCGCGGTGACCGCTACCTGTCCTCAGACCTTTTTGCCTAGGCGCAGGCAGGAAATAAATTATTGCCTTAAGCCGGACAAGCAGCTCGCAACTGCCTGTCCGGCTTTTTTTTTGCGCTAGGGGCTATCATATATTTATAACTGGTTTTGAGGTCACGACGAATAACCAAGTGGTAGTAACATTACCTTGGCTTTAAATAAACCTTGCCTGCATCACAATTTTCAAACATTAAAGCAAATTGAGGAGTTAAAATAAGACTCAGGCGGTATACGGCGCTGTAAGTGTACTAAATCGCCTGTCCTGCTTGCTATTTTATATGTACCTACATTAAATTAGCAGGTGTCCAAACAAAACCGAATACTGACAAAGATGAGAAAGATAAAAAAGAAACATAAAGCCATTAGCGCTCCTATCGGAAACCTGATTACGTACCGGGCCCTTCCGACGCGGGAGGTGGAGTACATTGATCCGTTCCTGTTTCTGAACCACCACGGTCCGCAGACTTATCAACCCAATAACACAGGGCTGCCTTTCGGACCGCACCCGCACCGTGGTTTCGAAACCCTCACCTTTATTCTGGAAGGAGACATCATGCACCAGGACACCGGTGGCGGCAAAAGCGTGATTGAAAAAGGCGGCGTACAATGGATGACGGCTGGCTCGGGCCTGATACACGCTGAAGTTTCCTCAGATAAATTCAAGCAGGAGGGTGGCCCCATGGAAATCCTGCAGTTGTGGTTTAACCTGCCAGCTAAATATAAGATGGTAAAACCCAACTACATTGGGTTGCAGCAGGACCAGATACCAACAGCTACAGAGCATGATGGTAAAGTGAAGGTAAACGTTATCTCAGGCAAATGGGGAAATGTGCAGGGGCCAATTGAATCACTAGGTGGTATAGATATGACAAGTATCGAGCTTCAGAAAGGGGGGACCTTTACGACACAGGTGGCTGCCAAACGGAATATTTTTTTCTATGTGGTGCGCGGAAAGGTAAATGTAAACAATGAGCCGGTAGAAAAGCTGCACCTGGTGGAATTCGACAATGATGGAGATGAAATAAAGGTGGAGGCTCTGGAAGATGCTGTCATACTTTTTGGCCACGCCGTTCCTTTCAACGAGCCTGTTGTGGCACATGGTCCTTTCGTGATGAATACAGAACAGGAAATACAGGAAGCTTTCCGGGACTACCAGCTGGGAAAAATGGGCAGCTGGCAGGAATAAGCCTCACTGCTTGTATGGCATCATGAAGGCTGCCAGCATATAGACGCAATGGCACTTTTTAAGTGTTACTAATTGTATACATATTAAACAGAAGCGCCCCTGCCAAATATGCTGGCAGGGGCGCTTCTGTTTAGATGCTACTTCTGTTAGTTACATCCTATTTCTCCGCTTCCAATCGGGGCACCAGGTGCTAGTTCTTTGTGTTGCGGAAGCTTTACGGTTTCCATGCCCGGCTTTTCGATACGCTCCAGGGCGTAAATAAGGTGTGCCTTGTAAGGGCTGTCACCCATGCGGCGGGTCTGGCGCTGGAGGTAATCTTTCAGGTTATTCAATGTCAGGTTTGCCACAGCGCGTGCCTGGTAAGAGGTGTTCTCATTGTAGGCCAGTGCCAGCAGGTGCGTTAGCATAACCTGTTCCGTTTGCTGTTGCACCTGTCCTTCCAAGCCATTTTTGCGGGGCGCTTTGAAGGTGGTTTTCACCAGTTGCTCGGTTACATCGCTAAGACCTAACGTGTTGTTTCTTGCCTGCAACTCAACGAGCCGCGCTGCGCGCTCTGGTTGCAGTAGCAGGCTAAGGGTAAAGTCAGCCGAGGCCTCGGCTGCAGCCAATGGATCGAACGTAAGGCCTGTGCGCTTATTGAACAGTTCGCGTGAAGGACGGTAGCCAGGCGGGCGTGGCGGAATCAGTTTGATGATATGCTCCGGCACAGTGAGTACCTCCGGCTGCAGCGTGGCCAACAGCGCATCTAGCGCTTGCTGTTGTGTTTTTTTATCCAGGGGCTCTGTTATTGTTTGCTTGTCTCCGCGAACAGCATAAGTATAATTTACGCCACCTACTAATTTGGAGGTAGCCTCTGTCTGGTAGCG
This sequence comes from Pontibacter brevis, assembly GCF_054779655.1. Taxonomy (NCBI): domain Bacteria; kingdom Pseudomonadati; phylum Bacteroidota; class Cytophagia; order Cytophagales; family Hymenobacteraceae; genus Pontibacter; species Pontibacter brevis. Next base: position 148,801 of record NZ_BAAGXV010000007.1, on the reverse strand, counting down.
GTGGTAATTATATATCGGTACCAGTACATCCTCTAGCAAAGCATAGGGCACCCCCGGCTTTATATTGTCAGGAGAGAAATTCTGCAGCGCTTTCTGGCGCACAGCAAGCACATGCTTCAGTTCTTCCGCGGCATCCGGACCATTATCCCACAGGTGGGCCTGCGGGTGCGCGCCACCCGTGGCTCTTGCATCGCGGTCAGAGATAAACTGCAATCCCCGATCAATGCCGGCCAGCAGGATTTTATTCAGTGCCTGCTCCTCGATTGCCTCCTGCGGGAAGTCCTGGTAACCATAGGCAACTGCTACTTTGTCCCATTCCCCGATGCCGGTGGCATAGGCGTTGGATAAGTTCAGGTTGCCGCCTTTGTCCAACTGTACCAGCGGGTGCGGGTAATCCATAACCGAGGCGCGGTCGCTCACGCTGGCGGCATAGTTGTGCATAATGCCCAGCGTATGCCCCAGTTCGTGCGCCGACAACTGCCGGATACGGGCGAGCGCCATCTTCATCATTTCCTCTGATGCAGGTTTTCCATCCGGGTAAGGAGACAACAGCCCTTCCGCAATCAGGTAGTCCTGTCGCACGCGCAGAGAACCCAGCGAAACATGTCCTTTTATGATTTCCCCGGTGCGCGGGTCTGTGACCGTGGCGCCGTAAGACCAGCCGCGTGTGCTGCGGTGCACCCACTGAATCACATTATAGCGCACATCCATAGGATCGGCAGAGTCAGGCAGAATTTCCACTTTGAACGCATCTTTGTAGCCGGCAGCCTCAAAAGCCTGGTTCCACCAGCGGGCGCCTTCCAGCAAAGCTGTTCGGATTGGTTCCGGTGCACCATTGTCTACATAGTATACAATGGATTCCACTGCTTCTGAGCGGGCAGCACCCGGGTTCTTTTTCTGCAGGCGGTGGCGGGCAATAAAACGTTTCTCTATGTCTTCACCTACAGGCGTGGCATAATCATAATAGGTGATGCCGAAGTAACCTGCCCGCGGATCCATTTTACGGGGCTTGTAATTGTTATCCGGAAGTTGAATAAAGGAGTGGTGCTGTCGCATGGTCAGGGCCTGCACGTCCGGGGCCACTTCGCGAACATAACGGCCTGCATCCTCGCCACCGGTAAAGGTGAGCATGGCTTCGAACTCTGTGTTTTCCGGGAAGTTTTTGGTGCGGGGCAGGTAGAGGGCGGAGCGGCTGGCATCGAGCCGGTAATTACCCTGCCTGCTGCCCTTCAGGCTTCCAGTCACATCATGGGCGTCGCGGAGCAGGAAGTCAGTGGCATCCACTAATACACGGCTGCCTTCTTCCGCCTCTGCTTTGAAGCCCCATAGCACAGACTGCGCAAAAGACTCTTCCACGGCGCGGGCTTCGTTTTTGTTTGTGGTGTTGGCGCGGTAGCTTAAGTTTGGTTGTACCAGCATGACTTTAGGACCGATTTTTCGGAAAAAAACTACCCGCTCGCCACCTAGTTGCCCCCGGTCCAGCCCTATATCATTAGATCCTAATCCGGCGGCGAGGGAGTTCACATATAAAAAGTCAGTATTAAAGCGGTTGATTTCAAGCCAGACTTTTCCTGCGGTTTCATCCCAGTAGAAGGTAAAGAAGCCGGGGTAGCGTTTCATGCCTTCTGTTTTGGAGGCAATGCTGGGCAGCTTCTGAGCTATTGCTACATGGGCCATAAAAGGCAGCAACAGCAGCAGTAGACTGATTTTGCAAAGGGTGTTTCTCATGTTTATTTGTTGTTGAAAAAAGGAATTGGTCCTGTAAGTTACTATTTTATCAGCATCCCAAAAACTGAAAGGCAATGGTACGCAGCAGGCAATATTGCTTTTGAAAAAACACATAAATGAAAGTGGGGGCTCCCTCACAAGGATTCGTCATCATCAATAGAAAAGAGCTGCACAAGGTCTAAAAAATAATGAAGCAGGAGCACGGGCAGATTCAATGTTCAACCATTGTGCTAATCTTAAGGTAATGAGCAGGATCTGTGACTACTAAAACATTATTTCCTCTATATTTAAGCTTCACTATTGTAGTGAGTACTCAGATACAAACCCAGTATTTCGCTGTGTAACTTGTTTTTGATTAATTAAAACTTTATACTTAATCGTTCATTTCTCATGCTGCGGTTCCTGAATGCCTTTTTGGTACCTCGTGCTACATCATGACAACTTTTATTCTACTTGACCTTTTATAGCTAATCACCCTGAATTATGGCTGAAAATGTATATGATGCAATTGTAGTAGGTTCCGGAATATCCGGCGGTTGGGCTGCCAAGGAGCTTACCGAGAAAGGCCTCAAAACTTTAATGCTGGAGCGTGGCCGGAACATAGAGCACGTGAAGGATTATGTAAATGCGACCAAGGCCCCTTGGGAGTTTGAACACCGTGGTGGCCGCACACAGGAAATGATTGAAAATTACCCTGTACTAAAGCGGGACTATGTGCTGAATGAGCGAAACCTGGAATACTGGGTAAACGAGAAAGAGAGCCCCTATGTCGAGGTGAAGCGCTTCGATTGGTATCGCGGCTACCATGTGGGAGGAAGGTCCCTGATGTGGGGCCGCCAGAGCTACCGTTTAAGTGACCTGGATTTCGAAGCCAATGCAAAAGACGGCATTGCTGTGGATTGGCCAATCCGTTATGCTGACGTTGCCCCCTGGTACAGCTACGTAGAGCGCTTTGCAGGAATCAGCGGCTCCAAAGATAATATCCCGCACCTGCCAGATGGAGAGTTTATGCCTCCGATGGAGCTGAACTGCGTGGAGAAGGATGTGGCTGCGCGCCTGAAGGAACATTATAACAACAACCGCCACATGATTATCGGGCGGGTTGCGAATCTTACCCAGCCTCACCATGACAGAGCCAACTGCCAGTATCGTAATGCCTGCTGGTTGGGCTGCCCGTTTGGTGCCTACTTCAGTACTCAATCTGCTACTTTACCGGCTGCCATGGCTACCGGCAACCTTACCCTGCGTCCTTTCTCAATCGTTACCCGCGTTCTTTATGACAAAGACACGAAGAAAGCGAAAGGAGTAGAGGTGCTGGACGCGGAGACGAACCAGACGTATGAGTACTTTGCCAAAGTTGTGTTCCTGAATGCTTCTGCACTGAATACTGCCTGGGTACTGATGAACTCTGCTACAGATGTATGGCCAGAAGGCCTGGGCAGCAGCAGCGGTGAGCTGGGCCACAACCTGATGGACCACCACTTCCGTACAGGGGCTACCGGTACGGTAGAGGGCTACGAAGATAAATACTACTACGGCCGCCGTCCGAACGGTATCTATATTCCGCGCTACCGAAACATCGGAGACGACAAGCGCGACTACATCCGAGGATTCGGGTACCAGGGTAGTGCCGGTCGTGAGGGCTGGAGCCGCGAAATTGCCGAGATGAATGTCGGTGGCGAGTTCAAAGACGCCCTGACAGAGCCAGGGCAGTGGACTTTCGGTATCAACGGCTTTGGCGAAACCCTGCCTTACCATGAAAACCACATCAGGCTGGACAAAAACACAAAAGATAAGTGGGGGCTGCCCGTGCTGGCCATTGATGCTGAGATAAAGGAAAACGAGCGCAAAATGCGCAAGGACATGAGCGAGGATGCCAAAGAAATGCTGGAGATAGCCGGTCTGAAAAATGTGAAAACTTACGATGCCGGTTATGGCTTTGGCCAGGGGATCCACGAAATGGGAACGGCCCGCATGGGAAGAGACCCTAAAACCTCTGTGTTAAATGCCAACAACCAGGTGTGGGATGCACAGAACGTTTACGTAACAGATGGCGCTTGTATGACCTCTGCAGGCAACCAGAACCCATCCCTCACTTACATGGCGCTTACCGCAAGGGCAGTAGATCATGCGGTAGGAGAACTGAAGCGACAAAACATTTAAGCCAGAGGGCTTAACTGTCCGATTTATAAGTGCATAAGAATAAGGTTATGTCTGAAGAAAAAGCATCCGGCTCAGCCGCAAGCAGTTCAAGAAGAAATTTCATAAAAGCAGGCGCTGTGGCAGCAGCCGGTTTCATGATTGTGCCACGCCATGTGTTGGGAGGCCCCGGCTTCCTGGCACCCAGCGATAAGTTAGTGATAGCCGGTATTGGTGTTGGCGGTAAAGGGGAAAGCGATCTGGCTAGTTTTTATAAGAGCGGGAAAGCCGATATCGCTTACCTCTGCGACGTAGACGACAGAAGAGCGGCCAAGTCCCGGGCTAGTTTCCCGAAGGCGAAGTATTACAAAGACTACCGCGAAATGCTGGACAAGGAGGCAAAACACATTGATGCCGTTTCCATATCCACTCCAGACCATAACCATGCGGTGCAGGCCATGGCTGCGATGCAGCTGGGCAAGCACGTTTATGTGCAGAAGCCTTTAACGCATGATATCTACGAGGCCCGTGCCCTCACCGATGCTGCCAAACGCTATAAAGTGGTGACCCAAATGGGAAACCAGGGTGCTTCCGGAGACGGAGTGCGCCAGTTACGCGAATGGTATGATGCCGGTGTGATTGGCGACGTGCATACCATCTATGCCTGGACAGACAGACCGGTTTGGCCCCAGGGTATTTCATGGCCTACCGGCAAAGCTGAAGTGCCCCAGGGTTTGGACTGGAACCTGTGGCTGGGTACTGCCCCGGAAAAGGAGTATGTTGAAAAGCTGGTGCCCTTTAACTGGCGTGGCTGGTGGGACTATGGCACCGGTGCACTCGGCGACATGGGTTGCCACCTGATCGAAGCCCCTTTCAGTGTGCTCGGTCTGCAATATGCCACTGATGTACAGGCCAGTGTGGGCAGTGTGTACGTGGATGAGTTTAAGCGCGGGTACTTCCCGGAAAGCTGTCCTCCGTCCAGCCACGTGACCCTAACGTTCCCTAAAACAGCCAAAACAAAAGGGCCCGTAAAACTTCATTGGATGGATGGCGGTATACAGCCGGTACGTCCGGAGGAACTGGGACCAAATGAACTGTTTGGCGACGGCGGAAACGGCACCTTGTTCATTGGTACGAAAGGCAAAATGATGTCCAGTACTTATGCTGCCAATCCACGCCTGCTGCCGCTTTCCAGAAACGAAGAAGTAAAAGTAAAGAAAACTTTATCGCGTGTTCCAGGCGGTGCCGACGGGCATTATGCGCAGTGGGTGGAAGGTTGTATTGCAGGGTACGGCAAGAAAGAACTGAGTGCACCTTTCGAAATCTCCGGACCACTAACAGAAGCCCTGCTCATGGCAAACCTTGCTATTAGAGGCTACGACATCAGAAAACCTAAAGCTTCCGGCGAAGGGTATGACTATCCGGGCAGATCAGCAAAACTGCTCTGGGATAACAAGAACATGCGCATCACCAATTTCGATGAAGTAAACCAGTTCGTGAAGCGAGATTACAGAAATGGCTGGAGCCTTGGAGTTTAAAAAAAAACGGCACAGCAAAAATGATATTGCCGTGCCCCAAAACGAAACAATTTATTAACGCTGTCATTTAAAACAACATGAACAGACGAGAAGCTATATCAGCCGTAGCCTGGTTAATGGGCGGTACTTTGATCAGTGCCGATCTCCTGGTATCCTGTACTTCCAGAAAACTGGAGGTAAGTGATTTATTTCAGCAGGAGCAGGTTGCGCTATTAAACGAAGTTGGTGAGACTATTCTGCCTGCTACTGATACACCCGGAGCCAAGGCGGCTAACGTAGGGGAGTTTATGGCGGTTATGGTGAGAGACTGCTATTCCGCAGAAGATCAGCAAGTATTCACCGAGGGCATTAAAAAACTGAATGATGCCAGTGATGAGCAGTTTGGAAAAAGCTTTATGGAGCTGAACCCGGAGCAACGCACTACCCTGGTGAGAGCGCTCGATAAGGAGCAGCAGGAGCACATGCGAACAAAAAAAGAAGGGGATCCGAACCATTACTTCAGGATGATGAAAGAACTTACGCTGTTGGGATATTTTACCTCTGAGGTTGGTGCTACCCAGGCGCTCCGTTTTGTGGCTGTACCAGGCCGCTACGATGGCTGTATGCCGTACAAAAAAGGCGACAGAGCCTGGGCTGTTTAGCGGGCTGCACCATTCTATACATGAACATTTATCTTTTGCGCCTGCTTAATGCGTAAAGGGTAAATGTTTTATTTACAGCTTATTACCTTTTACAAAATAAAACTACAACTAACAAAAAACACCTTTTAATGCATCAAAAATTAAGATTAGGAATGATCGGCGGTGGCCAGGGTGCCTTTATTGGTGCTGTTCACCGTATTGCGGCTCAGATTGATAATCAATATGAGTTGGTGTGTGGTGCTTTCAGCAGCAATCCTGAAAAGTCTAAAGCTAGCGGCGAAGAGCTTGGCTTGTCACCGGAAAGGGTTTATGCTTCTTACCAGGAACTGTTCGTAAAAGAAAAGCAGCTTCCGGAAAACGAGCGGGTGCAGGTAATCAGCATTGTTACACCAAACCACGTGCATTTTGAACCAGCCAAGCTTGCTTTGGAAAGCGGTTTCCATGTCGTGCTGGATAAGCCAATGACTTTCTCCCTGGCGGAAGCCCTGGAACTCCGTGAGGTAGTAGAACGTACGGGCATGCTGTTCTGCCTGACTCACACCTATACCGGCTATCCTATGGTGAAAGAAGCGAGGCAAATTGTAGCTTCCGGTAAATTAGGTAAAATCCGGAAAGTCTATGTGGAGTATCCGCAGGGCTGGCTGAGTACATTCAAAGAAGGAGGCGATAACAAACAGCTTAAGCAGGCTTCCTGGAGAACAGACCCAAAGCAAAGCGGTATTGCCGGTGCTATGGGGGATATAGGTACCCATGCTTTTAACCTTGCAGAATACGTAACAGGCTTAGAGGTAACGCAAATCAATGCAGATATTAATGTAGTGGTGGAGGGCCGTCAGCTGGATGACGATGGTGCTGCGCTGCTTAAATTCAATAACGGAGCCAGTGGGGTTCTTTTCGCCACGCAGATTGCAGCAGGTGAAGAAAACAACGTGAAAATCCGGGTGTATGGCGAGAGAGGTGGTTTAGAGTGGCAACAGGAGGATGAGAATACCCTAAAGCTGAAATGGCTCGACCGGCCCGCTGAAATTTACCGCACTGCCGGCGGGGAATACCTGTCCTCTTATGCGCAGCACAATACCCGCACCCCGGGCGGTCACCCGGAAGGGTATCTGGAGGCGTTTGCTAACCTGTACCGCAATTTTGCCCTGTGCGTGAAAGCCAGGATGAAGGGTGAAGAACCACAACCAGAGTGGCAGGACTATCCTGGTGTACAAGAGGGTGTGCGTGGCATGGCGTTCATCGAAAACGTAATCGCCTCAGGCAAATCAGACCAAAAATGGATTGACTTTACTATATAAAATAAACTATGACAACGATACAAGGACCAGCCATATTCTTAGCACAGTTTTTAGGCGATCAGCCACCTTTTGATAACCTGGAGTCTATCTGCCGCTGGGCGAAAGGCCTTGGGTATGAAGGCGTACAAATACCAACCTGGGATACGAAATATTTCGATGTGCAAAAGGCAGCAGAAAGCAAAACCTATGCAGATGAGATCAGAGGCATTGTTGAAGGACAGGGCCTTAAAATTACAGAACTGTCCAGCCACCTGCATGGCCAGTTAGTGGCTGTGAACCCTGCATACGATACTTTGTTTGACGGCTTTGCTCCGGAGCAATACCGCAACAACCCGAAAGCACGTACAGAGTGGGCCGTGCAGCAATTGAAAAATGCTGCAAAAGCATCCCAGAACCTGGGGCTGAATGCGCACGGTACCTTTAGTGGCGCTTTATTATGGCATACTGTTTACCCTTGGCCTCAGCGTCCTGCAGGTTTAGTTGAAGCTGGCTTCAAGGAACTGGCCAACCGTTGGACTCCAATCCTGAATGCTTTTGATGAAGCAGGTGTGGATTTATGCTATGAAATTCACCCGGGCGAGGATCTGCATGATGGTGTATCTTATGAGATGTTCCTGGAGGCTGTGAACAACCATTCAAGAGCCTGCCTGCTGTACGACCCATCACACTTCGTGCTCCAGGCAATGGATTACCTCTCTTACATAGATCATTACCATGAGCGTATCAGGATGTTCCATGTTAAAGATGCTGAATTTAACCCTACTGGTAAGCAGGGCGTGTATGGGGGCTACCAGAGCTGGGTAAATCGTGCCGGTCGTTTCCGTTCGTTAGGCGATGGACAGGTAGACTTTGGCAGTGTGTTCAGCAAACTGACAGCTTATGACTTCAAAGGTTGGGCAGTGCTGGAGTGGGAGTGCGCGCTGAAGCATCCGGAAGATGGTGCCCGCGAAGGAGCCATGTTCATCCAGGATCATATAATTCGCGTAACAGAGAAAGCCTTTGACGATTTTGCAGCTTCAGGTGTAGATGAAGCAAAAAATCGCACTATATTAGGCTTATAACTTTAAACAAAAGAAAACGCATGAAAAAAGTTTGGATGGTCATCAGCTGCTGTGCTTTTATGGCGGCATGTGGTGGTTCAGAAACCACAGAAGGTGAGGATTATTATAACAGAGACAATACAGCTGAAACACCTGTTTACAGCGATTCTACTTCTGAAGCAGAAGTTAGTGCTTCTACCCGCCAGTCGGAGGTGGATACCAGTTTAAATAATATCGGCACCGATCGGACAGATGCTCCTGCTGGAGGAAATACAGGAGGTAGTACTGCTAACAATGCCGGTACTGCCGCTACAAGCACAGCAGCTGCCGGTGCGGGTGCCGGCGCTACAGCCAACAAGGCGGCTGCCAAGCAGGAAAACTACGAGAAAGGCAAAAACCTTATTGCCACTTCAGACTGCCTTTCCTGCCACCAGGTGGATAGAAAACTGGTAGGCCCTGGTTATGTAGAGGTTGCCCAGAAGTATGAGTTCAATGACAAGAACGTGGATTACCTGGCTGGTAAAATTATAGACGGCGGCGCTGGTGTATGGGGGCAGATACCGATGTCTCCTCATCCGGATCTAAGCCGTGAAAACGCCAGAGAAATGGCCAAGTATATCTTGTCGCTGAGAAAATAACCTTATGATACGTCAGCTCTTCTCCGCAGCACTGCTGTCTGCATTTCTTATCTCCTGTCAGTCATCTCAACCTGAAAGTGAAATGGCTGAGAATACAGAAGCACCGCAAGCCGCTTCAACTTCACAAGATGGTGAGTGGAAGCAATTGTTTGATGGCCAGACCACAAGTGGCTGGCATACATACGGTAAAGGCACTGCCGGCCAGGCCTGGAAGGCGGAAAACGGAACCCTGTATCTCGACCCTGCTGCAGGAGACGGAGCAGGCGGTGACCTGGTGACGGATGAAGAGTACGATAATTTTCACCTGAAGCTGGACTGGAAGGTGGCACAAAATGGGAATAGCGGGATCATCTTTTATGTAAAGGAGGATCCCGCTAAATTCCCGAACACCTATAACAGCGGCCTCGAAATGCAGGTGCTGGATAATGAAGGTCATCCGGATGCAAAAATCCACAAGCACCGTGCTGGCGACCTGTACGACCTGGTGGCAAGCAGCCCTGAAACTGTGAAGCCTGCCGGAGAGTGGAACCACGTCGAGATTATCAGCAAAGATGGCAAACTGGAGTTGTACCAGAATGGGGCACAGGTAGTAGATACCACACTGTGGGACGATAACTGGAAAGCCATGATTGCCGGAAGCAAGTTTGCAGATATGCCGGAATGGGGTACTTTTAAATCAGGCAAAATTGCCCTGCAGGATCACGGGGATGCTGTTTGGTATAAAAACATCATGATAAAGGAGCTTTAAGTAAAGCTTTAACACGATGAGGCAAATGGTTTACTCTCAGATGTTAACCTGTTTGCTCTTTAAGTATAGTATTCCCTTTCTCTATTTCCTTTCCTGCCTTACTTAAGTACATGAAAGCAGATACAGAAAACTAATAAAGGTAAAAGCATTCTTTACTTTACTGCCATTCCTCTGATGGCAGGTGTTTTGAACTCATATGTTAACCTAAACAACCATGCATCCGGTTACCCGTGTAAAGCTTTCTTTCATGATGTTCCTGGAGTTCTTTATCTGGGGGGCATGGTTTGTTACACTGGGTACCTATCTGCTATCGGAATTAGGCACCTCTGCCACACAAGTAGGAGTTGCCTTTCTTACACAATCTATCGGCGCTATAGCCGCTCCGTTCATTATTGGTCTCATCGCAGATCGTTTTTTCCCTGCACAGCGCATCCTGGGTGTGTTGCACCTCATCGGTGCCGCCTTACTTTGGTATTCCTTTGTTGCGGCTGACTTCGATACTTTTTATCCTGCCATTCTGATGTACATGATCCTGTACATGCCCACGCTGGCGTTGGTGAACTCTGTATCGTTTCGTCAGATGCAGGATCCCAGCAAAGAATTCCCGCCTATTAGAGTATTGGGTACTTTGGGTTGGATTGTGGCCGGCTTAACTATCGGCTGGCTTAATTGGGAGCAGAACGGGAACCTGGGCCTGACTTTCCGGATGGCTTCTGTTGCTTCTGTGGTTCTCGGCCTTTTTAGTTTTACGCTTCCTAATACGCCACCCGTAAAAGGTGCGGGTAAAACAACCATTGGCGACATGCTGGGCCTGGAGGCTATAGGCCTTTTAAAGAACCGTTCTTACCTGACTTTTTTCCTGTCCTCTGTTGCCATCTGCATTCCTCTTGCCTTTTATTATAACTTCACGAACCCGTTCCTGAATGAGCTTGGAATGGATGCCGCTGCAGGTAAGCAGGCGATGGGGCAAATGTCTGAGCTTTTGTTTATGCTCCTGATGCCCCTGTTCTTTGCCCGGTTGGGTGTAAAGAAGATGTTGGCCATCGGGATGTTTGCCTGGGTACTTCGGTATGTGTTTTTCGCTTTTGGTGATACTGAAGCCAGTTACTGGATGCTGATAGGTGGTATTGTCCTGCATGGTATCTGCTACGACTTCTTTTTTGTAACCGGACAGATTTATACAGACAAGCTTGCTGGTGAGCGCTTCAAAAGTGCTGCACAGGGTATGATCACCCTGGCAACCTATGGTGTGGGAATGCTTATTGGTTCTCTTTTATCGGGCGTGATAGTAGATGCTTTCACATCAGCAGGAGGCGGCCATGAATGGCAGTCCATCTGGTTGATTCCGGCAGGAATTGCTGCAGCCGTTTTACTGCTATTCTTATTATTATTCAGAGACAGGGCAGCGGGACAAAAGACCGCGCCGCCGCCGCCATTGAACGCTACTACAGGGCGTAGAGAAGTTACCAGTATGCCTTAAGAATTTTCACCTAACCTCATCATAATGTCACAACACCCTAATCGTAGAACAGCTATAAAGAATGTATTGGCTGGTACTGCCGCTTTAACCACTACAGGTATGTTAAATCCTTTAATCGCCTGTGCCGACAACGCACAGTCCACTAAACTGAAAGGGAACATTAACCATGCTGTTTGCCGCTGGTGTTTCAACGGCCTGTCAGTGGAGGAGCTTTGTGTCGCAGCTAAGGGAATGGGTATAAAAGGGATAGACCTGGTGGGGCCGAAGGATTGGCCAATACTGCAAAAGCATGGGCTGCATTCCACAATGTGCAACGGGGCTGAAATCAGCCTTACAGAAGGGTGGAATGACCCGCAGTACCATGCACAGCTAATTAAAAATTACACGGACATGATCCCGCGTGTTGCCAAAGCAGGCTATACAAACCTTATCTGTTTTAGCGGCAACAGAAGAGGGATGGACGATGAGACAGGGCTTCAGAATTGCGCAGAAGGCTTAAAAAAGATATTGCCACTTGCAGAGAAGCATAAGGTGGTGCTGGTTATGGAGCTGTTGAACAGCAAGATAAACCATAAAGACTATATGTGTGACCATACCGCATGGGGAGTTGAACTGGCAAAAAGAACAGGCTCAGAAAACTTTAAGCTGCTGTACGATATCTACCACATGCAGATTGATGAAGGAGACATCATCCGTACTATCAAAGACAGTCACCCTTACATCGCGCACTATCATACAGCAGGTGTACCAGGCAGAAACGAGATTGACGAAACGCAGGAGCTTTACTATCCTGCCATTATGAGGGCCATCAAAGAAACAGGGTTCAAGGGATATGTAGCGCAGGAGTTTATTCCTGTACGACCAGACAAGTTAGCTTCCCTGCAGCAGGCAATTCAAATCTGTGATGTTTGATTTCTTTTCAAGAATAAAATAAAACTATCCATCTATACTTCTAAAAGAGCATAATGAACAAAAGAAGATCTTTCCTTCGAGCAGCTGGTTTATTATCAGCCGGGGTTTTCATCACTCCATCCCTTATTTCCTGTAACTCTAACAATGAGGGCAACCAGGAAGCCGCTACAACTGATGCTACGGCAACAACAGGTACCGGTACCGGTACTAACAACACAGATAAAGCGATTGGTTTGCAGCTTTACTCGCTGCGTGAGCAAATTGGCAGTGAGGGCATTGAGTCTGTGATTGCAAAAGTAGCTGAGGCAGGTTATAAAAAAGTAGAGACCTATGGTTATTCTGCAGAAAACGGCTTCTTTGGCCTTGATGCAAGCGCATTCAATGACTTGTTGAAGTCGCATAATTTGACAAGCCCAAGCGGGCATTATGGCATGGACCCATATTTATCCGGTGGAAATGAGCAGTTGCTACAATCCTACATAGATGCTGCTAAAACCATTGGCCAAACCTACATCACCATACCTTACCTGGGCGACTCTCTCCGCCAGAGTGCAGATGACTACAGGAAACTTGCCCAGCGAATCAATGAGGCTGCCAAAAAAGTGAACGAGGAGGGGCTAAAACTGGCTTACCACAACCACGACTTTGAATTTAAGCAGTTTGGTGACACCACAGGTTACCAGATTCTGTTGCAGGAAACTGATCCTGAATTAGTGAAGATGGAGCTGGACCTTTACTGGGCCTACAGAGCGGATAAGGATCCTGTTGCCATGATGAATGAGAACCCGAACCGTTTTGTGATGTGGCATGTAAAGGATATGGACAAAAACGACCGTACCCTGAACACAGAGATCGGCAGTGGCAGCATCGACTACAAGTCGCTGTTTAACCAGGCTGCCTCCAATGTGGAGCATATTTATGTAGAGCAGGAAAACTTCGCCGCTAACATGGATCCATACCAGAGTATCCGGCAGAGCCATGACTATGTAGCTAACACATTATTGTCTTAACCTGATCATCTTCTGGTAAGCAAACTGCCAGAGCCAAATAAATGGAAGCCCCTGTGCTTATTGCTTTTAAAGCATATAGTGCAGGGGCTTTTTAACGGGAAAAAGTTTAGCAGTCGGGTTATCGCTTTTGCAGCACCCAGGTTGTCATACTTCTTTGCTGCTCCACCAGAACAGTCTTCACCGGTTCCAGCAATTCGGCGTTTAAAGATACCGCCAGTTCCCGCAGCAGTGCCTCATCCGCCAGAAACCAAATGTGGCCATGCGGCATCTGGTAATTTCGTTCGCTTACCTGTTCCAGCTTTCCTTCCATCCCGATGGTCGTGCTAAGGCGGCTAAACAGCATGCCACCCGGCTTCAGCACGCGCCACAGTTCCTGCACCATACTTCTGAAGTGGCGCTCGTCTCTGGCAAAGTGTAGCACCGCACTGCACAGTACTACATCAAAATAAGCATGGGGAAAGGGCAAAGCTGCCAAGTCAGAGACTATGAAATCTTTTCCTGGTTCTTCTCCGGTCAACTGCTTTGCCAATGCACCCGCCTGCCTGATGGCTTCTTCCGAGACATCGGCTCCATACACCTTTACCCCAGCCTGCAGCAGGTACTGTATGTTGCGTCCGGCGCCACAGCCTGCGTCAAATAATTTCATCCCTTCCCTGATACGGCCTTTCAGCAGCTGGTCGAACAGGTAAATATCGATATTCCCGAAAACAGCAGGCAAATTTGCAAGTGCAGGTACGTTCATAGAGGTTTTGTTTGATTCTGACTCAATTTAAGAGACTTTTTCTATACTATTTAGAGAAATTTTCGCATAATTGATTAGACGCTTCATAAAACCACAGACTATGAATACTATTCCTGTAACTGCTTCCTCACAGCATACCCGGCTCACAAAAGAACAGTTCCTGCAGAAATATGCCACGCACCCTACGTATCTTCCTCCGCGTGGTGCGGAACTGAACGCAAAAAACTGGCAGGCAGAAGCTGCCCTTCGCATGTTTTTAAACAACCTGACAGCCGAAGTGGCGGAAGCGCCTGCAGATCTGGTGGTATACGGTGGTACAGGACAGGCGGCACGCACCCCGGAAGATGCCCGCAGGATAGTAGAAGTGTTGCTGGAACTGGAGGAGGACGAAAGCCTGCTGGTGCAGTCCGGAAAGCCGGTGGGAAAGGTGCGGACGCACCCGGAGGCGCCGCGTGTGATGATTGCGAACAGTAACCTGGTGCCACACTGGGCGACGTGGGAACACTTTAACGACCTTCGCAAGCGTGGCCTTATCATGTATGGCCAGATGACGGCTGGCAGCTGGATTTACATTGGCACACAGGGCATTCTGCAGGGCACGTACGAAACATTTGTAGCCTGCGCAGAAAAGCACTTCCAGGGAGACCTGCGCCACCGGCTGCTGGTAACAGGCGGTTTGGGGGGCATGGGAGGCGCACAGCCTCTGGCAGCTACAATGGCCGGTGCCACATTTCTGGGAGTGGACATTGACCCGGAGCGCATCCGGAAGCGCCTCCAAACCCGCTATATCGATAAAATGACGTTTGACTACAAGGAGGCCATCGAGTGGGTACTGGAAGCAAAGGTAAATGGTGATGCAGTATCAGTAGGCCTGGTCGGCAATATAAGTGACGTGCTGGAACGCCTGCTGCAGGATAACATTGTTCCCGATATACTGACCGACCAGACTTCTGCCCATGATCCGTTAAACGGTTATGTTCCCGCAGGCTTGTCTTTGGAAGAGGCAAAGGCCTTACGGGCATCCAGGCCGGATGCGTATAAAGAACGTTCGCTTAAAAGTATGGCGCAGCATGTGCGATGCATGCTGGAGATGCAGAAAAGGGGGAGCAAAGTCTTTGACTATGGCAATAACCTTCGGGAGTTTGCGCAGCAGGGTGGGGAAGCGAAAGCTTTCCGGATTCCGGGTTTTGTGCCGGAGTATATCCGCCCTCTTTTTTGTGAGGGCAAAGGTCCCTTCCGTTGGGCTGCACTGTCAGGAGACCCGGAGGATATACGAGTAACGGATGAGGCGCTGAAATCACTCTTTCCTGATAACAGGCACATGATAAACTGGCTGGAGGAGGCGGAGAAAAAGGTGGCGTTTCAGGGACTGCCTTGCCGCATCTGCTGGCTGGGAATGGGTGAGCGCGAACAGGCAGGGTTGCTGTTTAATCAGCTAGTGCGGGAAGGGAAGGTCAAGGCCCCCCTTGTGATTGGGCGTGACCACCTCGACTGTGGCTCTGTGGCTTCTCCTTACCGTGAAACGGAAGGAATGAAAGATGGCTCTGATGCCTTATCAGACTGGCCCCTGCTCAACCTGATGGCCAATACCGGAGGAGGAGCCACCTGGGTTTCTTTCCACCACGGGGGCGGCGTTGGCATTGGCTATTCACAACATGCCGGAATGGTTATCTTAGCAGATGGTACCGACAGGGCCGGTCGTTGCCTGCGCCGTGTGCTGCACAACGATCCGGCACTAGGCATTTTCCGGCACGCAGATGCAGGTTACGAAACAGCGCAGGCCAATGCTGCAAAGTTTGGTTTAGACCTATAGATGAAACCAATGACGAACTATGAAATCAGAAAAGCCTAAAGCCATCTTAGTCGGCCCGTTCAGCCAGGTTCTGCCTATGAATGGTTTGCCGGGAACAGGCCCAATAAAAGACGCGCAACTGCAGGTGCTGGAACATGCCGCTGTCCTGGTAAAAGAGGAGAAAATTGTAAAGGTGGATTCCTTTCAGAAGCTGGAGCAGGAGGCGCAGGAACAAAATTACCACATAGAGAAGATAGAGCAGCCGATGGTGCTTTTGCCAGGGCTGATAGATGCGCATACCCATATTTGTTATGCTGGCTCCCGCGCCAAAGATTACGCCCTGCGGGTGTCAGGCGTATCTTACCTGGAGATAGCGCGTGGCGGCGGCGGTATACTGGACACGGTGCATAAAACCAGGGAGGCTACCTTGATAGAACTGGTAGACCTGCTGAAGAAGCGCTGTAACCGCCACCTTTCCGAAGGAGTTACCACCTGTGAAGTAAAAAGCGGTTACGGCCTTACGGTAGATGATGAATTAAAAATGCTGGAGGCAATCGCCTTGGTTAACAAACATCATGCGCTGGATTTGATACCTACCTGCCTGGCTGCTCATACACGTCCACCGGAGTATACTGATTCAGGTGTTTACCTGCAGCATCTGCTGGATGAGCTCTTACCGCAGGTGCAGGAGCAGGGTCTTGCAAACCGGGTCGATATTTTTGTAGAGGAAACAGCGTTCAACCAGAAACAGTCTTTGGAGTACCTGTTGAAGGCCAGAAAAATGGGCTTTGACGTAACAGTGCATGCAGACCAGTTCAGTACCGGTGGGAGTAGCGTAGCGGCTGAAGCTGGTGCCCTGAGTGCGGATCACCTGGAGGCCAGTGATGCAGGGGCTATCGCGCTGCTGCAAGAGGCAGGAGTGGTGGCTGTCGTATTGCCGGGTGCCTCGCTTGGCCTGGGAATGCAGTATGCACCGGCACGCAAGCTACTCGACAACGGGCTGTGCCTGGCCATTGCCACCGACTGGAATCCTGGTTCCGCACCGATGGGAGATTTGTTGACGCAGGCGGCGCTCCTTAGTGCTGCCGAAAAGCTTTCCACTGCAGAGACATTAGCCGCAATCACCTCCCGGGCTGCGCGTGCGCTGCAACTTACAGACAGGGGCAAGTTAGCAAAAGGTCTGTTAGCCGATATGATTGCTTTTCCGATAGCTGACTACAGGGAGATTTTTTATATGCAGGGCAAGTTAAAACCCGCTAAAGTCTGGAAGAGAGGCACCCTTGTACAGGCACAGTAGTGTTGTTTCATCATCTCTAACAATTGATTAAATGTATAAACCCGCATCAAGCCAGGCCTGGAAAGGACGCACAGATCCTCTTGATGGTGAACTGAAATATCGCTGGCACCAGGTCATACATTTTCTGGATTTAACCGGTGATGTACCTTCTGTGGCAGAAAATAATGTTGCCTTTGCTTTTATTGGCTTTTGCAGTGACGAAGGGGTGCGCCGCAACCAGGGTAGAACAGGGGCGGTTGAAGGACCTTTAAAGCTACGGGCTGCCATGGCTTCTTTTGCATACCACCTGCCACCACAAGCATTGCTCTGCGATGCCGGAGATGTGCTGTGCACAAACCAGAACCTGGAGGAAGCTCAGGAACAGTTAGGCAGAAAAGTGGCGCTGTTACTGCAAAAAGGCTATCGGCCACTCGTGCTGGGCGGCGGCCATGAAACAGCCTTTGGGCATTTTTTGGGGCTGGATAAGGCCACTGTGAAGTTGCGACTTGGCATTCTCAATTTTGATGCGCATTTTGATTTACGCAGTTATGCGCAGCAACCAAGTTCTGGTACGCCCTTTTTGCAGATGGCTGACAAGCTACAGGCACAGGGACGCGAGTTCATTTATCACTGCATCGGAATTCAGGAGCATGGAAACACTGGAGTTCTGTTTAAGGCAGCAGAAAAGCTGCAGGTAAAGTATGTACTGGCCGAGCGTGTAGAGGCGCGTCACCTACATGAGGTGCAGGTACAACTAAAGGAGTGGCTGGAGGAGGTGGAGGCTCTGTACCTGACAATAGACCTTGACGTGTTTGCTGCTGCTTATGCTCCCGGTGTCAGCGCCGTGAATGCCCTGGGGCTTCAGCCGCAAATTGTGCTACTGTTGCTGGAACAGGCCATCTCGAGCGGCAAACTGATTAGCCTTGATATAGCAGAGCTCAATCCAGGGTTTGATATCGACAACAGGACCGCGAAACTTGGCGCAGGATTGCTTTATCATACCGTAAAAGAGTGGGCAAAAGTATAGGAGTGGCTGGAGCAGGTTAGGGCTTTGGATGATGTAACTGCCAGGAGCAACCGTATCCTTAAATAAAAACCGCCTCACAGGAAGAAACTGTGAGGCGGTTTTTATTAGCGGCCGATTTTAAATTTGGTCCAGTAGGTAGTGTCGCTGGTCATAACTTCTACCAGGTAGGTGCCGGGTTTCAGTTTACCTAGTTTATAACGCCAACTGGTTCTGTTATCTTTAATGTTTACTGGCTTCTGATATACAACTTTTTGAGCTGTATTCTTGATGCTGAGCACAGCATCCTCTTTTAACTTTTGAGTAAAATCAAGCTGATAGGTGCCTTTGCCAGTATAAGAAAGATTTATTCCGGAAAGTGTCTCATAAGTATCTCCATGCTGTGCATCAGAGCTCAACAGCACCTGGTGGGTATGCTGCGTTGGCGCTGGACTTACAAGATTTTGAGCAGTACTGCTCAGGGAAAGTGCTGCTGCCAGCGGTAATGCGGTGGCTAGCGCCAGGGTATACTTCTGCTTCATCTTCATATTCCGTTCATAAAAGTACAGGTACAGCCGAAGATATGCAGATTTAAGGCCAAACTTTCTGAAATGGCTATTCTTCAGGAAGAAATTTGCAGTTGTTTAGTCATCGTGTTGTAGCACAGTTTATTACCTGTGTCTATTTTAACTCCACCAAGCCAATGTGCTTTGGGTTTAAAGGCTGCTTTGTTTTCTAAGACTTCCGCTCCCAATGAAGTTAGCTTTAGTTCATTCTTCTCTTCCACCAGTTCAGGATGCAGGTACTTCAGAAGTTGCAGAAGCTGCCAGTCACCAAATCCATATTCATGAAGTTGCTTCCAGAATTGTTGAAACAGCTGTTCTTTTGTGAATGCGCCCTGCTGTACGAGCCGCAACAGTGCCTTCTCTGGATGGCCTAATCCGTTAGCACAGTCCGGGAAGCGTTTCAGGTGTAGCGCTAAAGCCTGGCTAAGGTGAGGGGCCACAGCTTCTTTGTGCTGCTGTAGATAGCGCTGCATTTGTAAAGGGTCCGGTGAGCCGTAAAGGTGCCACAGTTCGTGTGCATGAGCTAGCTGAATGCCTGTTTGCTGTTGCCGGTTAAGAAACAGTTGTTGCAACTTATTCGGCTTCAGCAGCGAAACGGTTTGATCCAGGAGTGGTGTACAGACCGAGATGGCATTCGGTTGAAGTTGGTACAGACGATGCAGGAGGTACAAGAGGTTAACCCGGCACATCAAATCAGTATCAAACCACAGCACTACTTCAAAGAATCCACCTGCGGCATCTAACTTGGGAAGCTCATCCAGCACTTTCTTTTTATAAGCGGCGGCTGTTTCTCCGTATGTCTTTGTGATATAAGTTTGCCGCTTTTGCCAGAACGTTTCTTCCGGAACACTGGCCAAAGCAGGTCCTTCAGAAAGTATCTCCCGCCATACCATTACCTGCCCCGGAAGTCTGGCCGCCTGGAAAGCTGGGAGAGAGGCGTCACCATTCAGTATATGCAGGGTGGGGAGCTTTATCATCCTATATCATTTAGATTTACTATAACGCAATATAAAAAAGGCAGCAAACACCACCTGTGCTGCTGCCTTTTTCAAGGATGGGTGATGTTTATCGTTGTCTTATCCTGTAAGCTACTACTCTGTTATCCTTAAAGGTTGGTACCAGCAGCACCCCCAATCTGTCGGCATAACTGATGTCGGCGGTATTCATGTTCTGGCTCTGTGTGTTCAGTACGCTCCAGCTTTTACCATCACTGTTTATATAAAATATTTCACCGTCCCAGCTCGATACCAGGTAATTCCCTTCCCCGGCCTCCGCAATGCCGTCTGCTGCCTTTATTCCATCGGTCCAGTCAGTGAAATTTTTTGTCTCCGGATCCAGGAGCCGTACTTTGCCGCTGTTCTTAAAGGCTACAATCATACGGTTGCCATCTACGAATATCCCATTCGGGTTGTCGCGCCTGGTGTTGTCTATCCAGGTACTCACGCGGCCATTGCGAAGCTGGTAAATGCGTTTATGTTCTGAATCAGTTACAAACACAGTTCCATTATCATCCACGGCAATGCCATTCAGATTCCGGGCATTCTCGGCTTTGTATTTACCCAGCACCGAGCCCGACTGTGTTGAAATAGCTACAATCTCATCTACATCGGCCACATAGAGCACATTGTTATGTAAGGCTGTTCCTTTCGGGTCGTTCAGGCCAGATACCCAGTACAGTTCTTCTATCTCACCATTGGTGCCCAGGCGGGAGACGAAACCATCTCCGTCTTTCCGGTTACCAGACTGCTTGTTGATGTTTGTCACATATATGGTGTTGCGCACCGGGTCGTGTATCACTGATTCAGGAGTGCGGAAGGTATTGTCTGATGCCCAGGCCTGCTCCAGTTGGACAGGAGCCCTGGACGAAAAAAGCCTGCCGATACAGCTGTTCAGGCCAACCAGCAGGAAAATGAAGCATGCATTCTGAAGTAAAATTCGCATAACATATTATAATGTTGAATTATATATACTACGGCTTCAGGCTCCTGCTGTTGTAAATTGGCCGTTGCTTATTCGGTGTACAGGCCTAGCTTTCGCATAGTGAGCAAGCGCGAAACCTTACCTGTGGCTGTTACTGAAAAGGCAGGGCTGTAAATGATTTCCCTGGGTACTTCATACTTTTTCAGGCGCGTTTGAAGGCGGGCAAACATTTCTTTTTCTGTAGCTTCACTCATTGCCTCCCGCTCTAAAATCAGCACAATTCTTTCACCCAGCAGCTCATCTGGTTGCGCGGCAACAAAAAAGCGCGGTGAGGTTTCTGTTTCAGCCAGGGCGTCTGCAATGGCCGACTCCACTGTCTCAACCTGTACCTTCACACCACCGGTGTTAATGGTATTGTCTGCGCGACCGATCCAGCGGAAGCGGGTAGGAGTGAGAAGCTCTACGATATCGTTTGTAACCAGGAGCTCGTTATTTGTTATATCGCCTTTTATGGTCAGGCAACCGCGTTTATCAAGGCCAATCTGTATGTCGTCCAGCACCTGGAAATAATCTGTGGCTTCAGAGCCGTTCAGGCGGCGCACAGCTATGTGCGATACTGTTTCAGTCATGCCATAGGTGAGGTAAACAGGCGCCTTTATCTGCTGTATTTCCCGTTGCAAAGTAGCGGACACAGGAGCACCCCCCAGCAGAATTCCTTTCATCCTGTTCAGTTGTGGTAGCGCCTCCGGCATCTCCTGCAAAATAGTCTGCATTTGCATGGGCACAAAAGCGGCAAAGTCTATTTTCTCCTCACGGCTTACAAGCGACAGTGGGTTGCCAACCGGGTCAACAACAAGGGCATTTAAATCACCCATGAAAACACGCACCATCATCATCATGCCAGCAATGTATTCGGTGTTCAGGCAGACCAGGGAACAATCACCCTGCCGTAGGTTCAGGAGCTGAATCGTTCTGCGGGCACTGGCTTCCATTTGCTTGCGCGTCAGGTTAATGGTTTTAGGGGCACCCGTTGAGCCGGATGTCTGGATAGGAAACTCCTGAACACCGTTTAACCAGTTGCGGCAGAATTCAAGGGTTTTACTCTCATAGCCGTCCAGGGGAATGCTGTTCCGGAACGAATATGCTGCTATCTCGTCGTAATAAAATTTCTTGCCGTTGAGCAGAAGATATTTTTCGTTCATGTAGTCGTTGATTAACAGTATGAGAATAAAACGGAAGGCCGGGTGGCGAAAGTTAAGCTTTTATCTGTCTTGCGTTACAAAAATGTACGTAAAGCAGCTTTAAAACAAGAGGAGCAGGCAAAGAAACCTTTCTTTGCCTGCTCCTTTTTTATTTCCTAGGCAGGTGGCTTTAGAATTTATTGTGAAACCAGCTGCTAAAGCCGGTGCATTTTCTTTTCCTCAGGTACATTGTCCTTTTTCTTTTCCCTGAGCACATAATCTGCTGAAAAGCGGCCTGAGCCAAAAACCAGAAAGAATATCAGCAGGGCAAGCACAATAATGGAAGACCAAAGTTCTGTGTTCTCAGAATAAAAGCCCCGGTCCGGGTTTATGAAGAACACTGCACCTATTAGTATCGGGATCTGGAAAAGAATGGCTACGCGTGTAACAAGCCCTATGGCAATGAGTACCCCACCTGCTAAATGTGCCATGGCCACATAATGTGCCAGCCCAGCAGACACCCATGGAAACTCACTTTTTCGCATGATGCTCAAAAGGGCCCCGGTATCCTGTATAAACATGATACCCTTTATAAACAAAAAAACTCCGAGCCCTACCCGGAGAAAGTCTAGCCAGAGCGGGTGGTGTGCATCAGACCAGCGCTCGATGCGGTACATGTTGTGTGTCAGGTTCATGGCTGTAACATTTAAGTAAAAAATTGATTTATAATTACTTAAACGAAAACAATTTTTATTTAGACATAACCTGCTCCACTGTTTTAAAGTGTCCTCTGGATAGGCTTTAAGACTTTTTATGAAAGGGGCTGCTTTTGGTACAATAAACTGGCTGTCGGAGAAATCTTTTATAAGAAAAACCAGGTGTTCGTCTTATATCATACCGTGTCATCTGGCTTCGGGTGTTTCTGCCGCAGGATTTTATTATCAACAGAATACCGTCCCGGGCCGACAATCATAAGGAACAGCAGCAGACCTGTGATAATAATTGATAGCCAAAGCTCCGTGTTTTGCATATGAACGCCACGTTGTGGGTTCACAATCATGACAGCTCCCAGTAGGATGGGAAACTGGCATAGCAGTGCCAGGCGGGTCAGGCAACCAAAGGCTATCATCAGTCCTCCCACCATGTGTACCGTGCTGGTAAGCAGCGAGGCATGTCGGGTACCAATTATATCCTGCCTTTCACTGAATATATAGAATACATCGCTGGTATATTCCAGGAACATCATTCCTTTGAAGAATAAAAAAAGACCAAGCAGAATGCGTAGACCATCCATCCAGACAGGGTTACTGGCGCTGTTAACGCGGGCGGAACTGTTTATCTCCTGTGTTAAACTCATGGCAAGAAATTAAATATGACAGGTGCTATATTTAGATATACGTTTTTATTGGCTTAATCTGTTGCAGAGCAGGATGTTATTCCTTATTTATTTTGGACCTAAAAAAATAGCAGCACCCGTTCCAGGAGTGCTGCTATTTAGATAATTCAGTTCAACGGTCTTTTAAATTAGCCTACTAATAGTCAATTTTCCTGACTTCCTGCCTGTATTTGTTGAAAGCATCTGCATTGGCAGGACTTTCAGTGAAAATCTCCAGTATGCCCGCTCCGGCTTCTGGTGAGAAGAAGGCGGGTAAGGTTTCCTCCAGTGCCTCTAAGGTATGCACCGGCATATAGTTCAGGATAAAATCCCGGGCAGTGTTTTCGGCATTCAGTGCCTGATACGTTTCAAAGTAAGGCTCCAGTTCTGGCTGCTGCTTTGGCCCATCTATCAACCGGAAAATGCCGCCAGCATGGTTGTTCAGTAGTACAATGCGCAGGTTCTGGGGCAGGTAATTGTGCCAAAGCCCGTTCCTGTCATAGAAGAAGGCAAGGTCACCGGTGATGAGGGTCGTTATTCCGGTACTGACAAGGGCGCAGCCGACAGCAGTACTGTTACTACCGTCGATGCCGCTGGTGCCCCGGTTGGCATACACCTGGACGTGCTGCGCTGTTTGCAGCGCCAGTATGTTGGCATAGCGTACCGACATGCTGTTAGCCAGGTGCAGGTGACTTTGCTGCGGTAAAGCCTGCAGCACCCGTGCTGCTACCGCTAACTCACCGTAGTTAGCCCCGGAAACATACTGCTTTAAAAAGTTGCCTGCTTTTTCATTCATTCCCTGCCACTTTGCAGCATAGTGCTTAGTGGCTTTTTCTTCAGTACCTGCCATGCTGGCGAAAAAGGAAGCCGGTGTACAGCGTATGATGCTGGTTAAAGTCTGGAAAGTGTCGGCTACATCTCCAGCAGCCTGCAGGTGCCAGTGTGCCTGAGGCTTGTGTTTCCGGAGGTACAGCTTCAGGCTTTTGGAGATGATGGACTTGCCAAAGGTAATCAGCAGGTCCGGTTGCAGTGCTGCGAGTTTTTTTTCATCAGGGCAGGAGAAGATAGCATCCTGGTAGCGTATCACCATTTTGCTTTGCTGCACATTACTGATGATGTCTCCTACAGCTACAGCACCTCTTGTTTTGATGAAGGTCTCCAGATTTTGCAGCAACTGCTGATCTGGTTTGTCCTGACCAGCCACTATAAGCACACGTTCGTACTGCTGCAGTTCGTGCTGTAGCCGCTGTACCTGCTGGCTGCTCAGTTCAAATGTGTTCTGCGCTTCCTCGATTACTTTAATGCCTTCATCAAAAGTTACTTCTTCATCAGGGGCAGGATAAAACGGCTCGCGTAGCGGCACATTGATATGCACGGGGCCCGCGGGGAAAGCCACCGCCTGATTTAAAGCATCGGACACCATGCGTTCACTATGCCATACAGCATCCGGATGAGAAAAGTCTACAGGAAAAGTATAACTCTTCTTGATGTGCTGCCCGTACACCTGCTGCTGCCGGATGGTTTGTCCGTCCAGTTGATCAACCCACTCCGGAGGACGGTCGGCTGTGAGCACCAGCAGCGGCACCTGCTGAAAGAATGCTTCTGCTACGGCAGGAGCATAGTTCAGGGCTGCCGTGCCGGAAGTGCACACCAGTACCGTTGTTTTTCCTGTAGTGAGGGCCATACCCAGTGCAATAAAAGCAGCTGCACGTTCATCGCTGACCGTACGCACCTTCAGTTTTGGGTGGCGGGCAAAGGCAATGGTAAGGGGGGCACAGCGGGAGCCAGGGGAGAGCACCACCTGCTCTACACCTTTCCGGGCACATATTTCCGCTATATTCACAACAGGCTGGATGATCATTTTTCCTTGTTCGTTTAACGTTTTCGTTGCTTGTGTTCGGGTATCTCATGGAGTGCATTCCGTTAAAGATTCTTCCAGTTCATTCAAGGTAAATAGAGTATAAATCAAAAAGCTTTCACATACTTATCCTCTCTTAAAAACGAAACACTAAAAACCAACAACGAATAACGAGCAACGAAAAGCGAAATTTAAAATTGTTGAAGAATCCGCTGCATGGCTACCATTTTATGCTGCGTTTCCATCCATTCTTTAATTGGGTCAGACTCAGCCGTAATACCTGCGCCAGCGTAAATGATGGCTTTGTCTTTTAGCAATTGCATGCAGCGCAGGTTCACGAATAAGTGTGTGCCTGCTTTACTGTTAACAGGACCTAAGAACCCGCTGTAGTAACTACGGTCATAGCCTTCGTGTTCCAGTAAAAACTGCAGTGCGGGCGCTTTGGGTAATCCGCAGACAGCAGAAGTAGGGTGCAACAAGCGCAGCATCTCTGTTCCCAGGCTCGGGAAATCCACCTCTTTCAGATCAACTTTGAAGTCGGTGCGCAGGTGCATCAGGTTGCCTGCCACCACAGTGCGCGGACCTATTTCGGTATACTCGCGCAAGCGCAGGCTTTTGAAGCAGAGCAGGATGTAGCGTTCCACCATGGCCTGCTCTTCAATTTCTTTCTGTCGCCAGATAGCGTCGGCTACACTCTCGGTAGCAGGCTGTGTACCTGCCAGCGCCACTGTATGGAAAACCTGTTGCTCATTTATACTTACCAGAATCTCAGGAGAGGCTCCAGCCCAGGTTCCCACGCCCGGAACCGAAACAATTGAAACAAAGGCCCGTGGGTGCTTCTGGCACATCAACTCAAAGACAGCTGCCAGGTCCAGGTGCAAGGGCAAGGGAAGTAGGCTGTTGCGGGATAGGACCACCTTCTCCATTTGCTCCTCCTTTATCGCAGCTACAGCCGCCGCCACAGCTTCCTGAAAATGCAAATCCGACTGCTGCTGCACGCCAGCGTTTGAAGTATGCCAACTCCGGTGATGTGGAACTGAACCCAGCTCCATAGCTTGCATAAAATCCGTTACCTCAGGTGCGGGCGCATCGGCCGCCGGGGTAAGTTTACCTGTTCCCTGGTTACAATAAAGATCCGCTTTGATAAAAAGGTTAGGAGTTAACTCACTTTCCTGAAAAGGGCAGAAGAGAAAGCCGAAGGGGCTGTTTTCAAGTGTCGGAGGCGTAGGGGTGAAGCTTTCCTGAAGCGACACAGCGACATGTGCTTCCTGAGTATGAGGCAACCGCCAGGCTGCTACTGCTTTCCCCTGCCCGATGGCCGTATGAATTACAGGAGCTAAGGTGTTGAAGTGTGCCTCTGCACCAGTTGCATCACTTTCTGAAGCAGTAGCTTGTTCCATAATGTTTATTTTTTGTCTATTACAGCCACTGTCATACGGCTGATGCATACCAGGTCGCCTGCTTCGTTTGTTATTTTTGTTTCCCAAACCTGTGTCGTGCGCCCGGCATGAATGGCCGTGGCTTTGGCATAAACCCAGCCTTCCCGGATACCCCGGATATGATTTGCATTGATTTCTAAACCAACACAGGCCTTTTTTGTTAAATCTACCTGAAGGGCAGCCCCCATGCTTGCCAGCGACTCCGCCAGTACAACAGAGGCGCCTCCATGTAAAAGCCCCATTGGCTGGTGCGTGCGGTGGTCTACCGGCATTTTTCCGCAGATGTAATCATTGCCTACCTCTGTGATTTCGATGCCCAGGTATTCCATCATGGTATTTTTACACCACTGCTTTACCTGTTCTAACGTACTATTATTTTTGTGTGTAGACATGTATGCCTAATTTGGGGCTGGATTAATGTATAAAAGGCAAAAGTAGAAGAATTTTGAGTATTAAGAAAGTATACCTCATCCGCCACGGTCAGACAGATTATAACCTGCAAAGCATCGTACAGGGCAGTGGCATAAACTCCTCGCTTAATGAGACGGGGCAAACCCAGGCCAGGCTGTTTTTTGAAAAGTACAAGGACGTTCCTTTTGATAAAGTGTATACCTCTACGCTGCAGCGCACCAAGCAGACGGTGCAGGGGTTTCTGGACCTGGGGCTGCCGCATGAAGAGCATGCCGGGCTCAATGAGATACACTGGGGCACCCGCGAGGGAACCCGCATGACTCCGGAGGAAGACGAATACTATTACAACATGCTGCTAACATGGCGCGAGGGTAACTGCGATGTGTGTGTAGAAGGAGGGGAGAGCCCTGAACTGGTGGCTGAACGGCAGAAGCCGTTCATTGACCTTATGTTGAGCCGGCCAGAGGAGGAAACGATATTAATCTGTATGCACGGGCGTGCCATGCGTATTATGCTGTGCAACCTGTTGCGCTACCCACTACGCTGTATGGACCAGTTTGAGCACCTGAATACTTGCCTTTACCTGCTGGAATATACCGGTAGTATGTTCACTGTTAAGAAGTATTGTGATGTAACGCATCTGGAGGAAGCGTTACCCGTTTAAAGGCTTTGAACAAATTAGAACCATATAGTTTGAATAAAATATTTTTAAATCTAAATTTGGGCTGATATATCAAGACGAATAGACCAACTGGGCGAATAATATAAGACAAAATTTATGGCTGAAGTTATAAGAATGCCCAAGATGAGTGACACGATGACTGAGGGGGTGATTGCATCTTGGCTTAAGAAAGAAGGCGATAAGGTGAGCTCCGGCGACATCCTGGCCGAGGTTGAAACCGACAAGGCTACTATGGAGCTGGAATCTTACGAAGATGGCACCCTGCTATACATAGGGCAGAAAAAGGGTGACACGGTACCAGTGGATGGTGTGCTCGCCATTATTGGTAAAGAAGGAGAGGATATCTCTGATTTGCTGGATGAGTTAAAAGGCGGTGGCAGTAAGCCAGCAGCAAAAGAGGAGCCGAAAGAAGACAAGCCGGTAGAAACAAAGCCTGCTGCGTCTAAAGAAGAAGCGCCTGCGAAACCAGCAGTAGATGTTAGCAGCATCAATGCAAACATCATCAGAATGCCTAAGATGAGCGACACCATGACAGAGGGAGTGCTTGTTAGCTGGCAGAAAAAACAAGGTGACAAAGTGAAGTCTGGTGATATCCTGGCTGAAGTGGAAACTGACAAAGCAACCATGGAGCTAGAGTCTTATGAAGACGGAACACTGTTATACCTGGGCGTTAAAGAAGGGGAGTCTGTAGCTGTTGATGCAATTATTGCTATCATCGGTCAGGAAGGAGCTAATTATAAAGCCCTCCTTGATGCCGCCTCTTCCAATAACCAGTCGCGTGAAGAAAACGCTAAAACAGACGAAAACATCGAAACCCGTGCGGAGACTGTTTTCGAGGACAAAGTAAACGAAACTACTGTACCGGGACCAGAGTCTGCAGAGACAGGTGCTTCCAGTGGCTCAAGTGACAACGGAAGAATCAAGGCTTCTCCGCTTGCCAAGAAAGTAGCACAGGAGAAAGGCTATAATATTTCTCAGATAAAAGGCACAGGTGAAGGTGGTCGCATTGTGCTGCGCGATATTGAGAACTTTACACCATCTGCAGCGCCACAGCAGAAAGCCACAGACTCCAAACCGAGTGCACCACAGGCTGCCCCTGCTATTCCACAGGGAGTTCCTACTGAGGAGTACGAAGAGGTGAATGTGTCACAGATGCGTAAGGTAATTGCCCGTCGTCTGTCTGAGAGCCTTTTCACTGCTCCTCACTTCTTCCTGACCATGTCTATTGATATGGACAAGGCGATGGAAGCCCGTGTAAGCATGAATGAGGTGTCGCCGGTTAAAATATCTTTCAACGACCTGGTTATCAAAGCTGCTGCAGCCGCACTTCGCCAGCATCCAGCAGTGAACTCTTCCTGGTTAGGTGATAAAATCCGTTATAACAAGCACGTAAATATTGGAGTGGCCGTTGCGGTAGAAGAAGGCCTGCTGGTGCCAGTGATACGTAACGCTGATTTCAAATCCATTTCTGCTATCTCTGCGGAAGTAAAAGACCTTGGAGGTAAAGCAAAGAGCAAGAAACTGCAGCCTGCGCAAATGGAAGGCAGCACGTTCTCTATTTCTAACTTGGGCATGTTCGGTATCGACGAATTCACCGCTATCATCAACCCGCCAAATGCTTGTATCATGGCAGTAGGTGGTATCTCGCAGGTACCTGTTGTGAAGAATGGTGAAATAAAAATTGGTAAC
This sequence comes from Pontibacter brevis, assembly GCF_054779655.1. Lineage (NCBI taxonomy): Bacteria > Pseudomonadati > Bacteroidota > Cytophagia > Cytophagales > Hymenobacteraceae > Pontibacter > Pontibacter brevis. Next base: position 119,695 of record NZ_BAAGXV010000007.1, on the reverse strand, counting down.
GTGATGAAAGTAACGCTATCCTGCGACCACCGAGTGGTGGACGGTGCGGTAGGCTCTGCTTTCCTTCAAACGTTCAAGAACCTGCTGGAGAACCCGGTGAGAATTCTGGTTTAACCTGATATTCGAAATAAACAGAGAAGCCTCTTCTGCTCACGCGGGAGAGGCTTCTCTGTTTATATGCCTGCAGAGTACGTAAAGCGGTTAATTATATTTTTGCACTAGCTGTAAGTTATTTCCTTTTGCTGCGACTAATTTAAAAGACCATTGCGTTATTCCACGCAATGCAGCGCTTATGACATGCGCTCTCGCCTGGCACTTTGTATCAGAACTTTAATATAGTCCATGTCTTCCTGAGCTATCATTTCTTGTTTTGAGGCTTCTTCGATAGAATTCAGCTCTTTTTCCAGCAGCTTTTTGTGCTTGTCCTGTTCATCGCGTTCGCTTATTTTGCTAATCAAAGTGATGAGACGTGTCTGTACAGCGACATCCTTTGTAGAATAGGCCCGAATGCTGGCTGTACACATATAAAAAATCTTTTCGAAAGGTATAGGCCCGTAGATAATACATGGCATGCCATCTTCGTGCTGTACCACCTTAAGTCGTCCCCCTAGTTCCTGCAGCCTGCAAAGCAGGTCCATGAGGTAGTCTATCGCCTGTATAGCCGTACCAGGGTCATTTACGCCCGGGCTCAGGGCTTTAACGGCTATTTCAGTTAAGTGCTTGAAGCCATAGATAAAGTTATCCTCCACTTGTTCCTGGTGACGGAGAATAATGTTCTCCTCCAGCAACTCCTGTATCTCTTCGTTCAGGGGTTTATTAATCTTTACAAAAGGGTCCCCTTTCAGCAGGTACATTCCCTGGTCTTTCAGAAACCTTATTTTCAAACCCAGCTTTTTGGAGCCTTTCATCATTTCCTTTGTTGTAACCGTATCAAAGTATCCGGAGTCCCAGGCTTTCACCACATAGAACTCTTCCTGCTCTTCCCAATTCTCATGGTAACTGCCACTGCTGAGTTCTCTGTCCAGAACATTTCTTGTGTTGCGATAAATATTGTTAATGATGTTGCCGATTTGAATCTCGTTAGAAATTTTGTGTATGAAGTAGATAAAGCTAAGAAGGCTGGCAAAACCAAGGAACATACCCAACATTGCTGATAAAAGAGGCACTTCGAGTCTCGACGACATCGTCTGAACATCGCTGAGCACGACAATAAGAAAGCAGATGGTGCCTATAATAGTGCCAAGCACAATCTGGCTGCCCCTTTTACTGACCAAGTCCGGCAGTAACCTGGGAGAAAAGCTGGAGGTAACCTGCGTTAGCACAATCATGATCATGGCAAAGGTAAAAGTTACGAGGCTGATCAAACCGGTTAGCAGGGATGACAGCAGACTGCGGGCAGTGTTAGCATTGTCTATTTTGAGAAAAGGCAAATAGTTCATGATGGACTCACCCACAGAGATTCTGTCGAGGTGGGTAGAGATCCAGGAAAGTACCAGCAAGCTAATGGTTATCACCATAGGGTAAAAAGCTATGCTATTTATAACCTGGGTGAACGCTTTTTTAAGAGAGTACTTTGTTTTTGCGATTTTCATGGTACAATAGAATATAAGCAGTACGGGGTGCTTCCGATCGGAGGATGCCAGATAAGAGGCCAGGTGAAAACAAGCCAGCACATGTAGCTGTTGTTTTTCACTGTTTGGTGGTTGGATGTTTGAAAAACGTAAATTAAAAGCGCAGGTTTATCTTATTTTTACCTGTCCTGCTGCAGTTGTAAGCTCTCCTGTAGGAACTTCCTGAACTCTGGCATTAATCATTGCCTGGCTACTATTCAGGATGCTGGCGTTTCGACTAACAAACTCGTTGTCCAACAGTACCAGGGGTAAACCGCTTCGCACACCAGTTAGTATGAGTTGAAAAATTTTTGGTATAGTATTTGGAAAACAACCATCTGTATGCAGACATGCACGTCAGCAGCATACAGATTGAACTCTGAAGACATTACAGACTATACAAGAATAAATGAAAGCTAAACAATTTATTGCAGGCATGACCCTATCTGCCTTATTAGGAGGCGGCATTGCAGCAGGTGGTTATAAACTGTTGGACAATAACGCCCTTTATACCATGCAGGAGCAATTGCAAATGCCACAAGTACGCTACACCAGTGATATGCGCAGCAGCTCACCCATCGTACCGGAAGGATTGAATTTCCTTAAAGCAGCACAGTCCGCCACGCCTGCCGTTGTACACGTGATGACGGAGTATAGCAGCAGAGGCTCAGCCAGCCGTGACGGCGAAATGGATCCTTTCCTGCGTGAGTTCTTTGGTGATAGAATGCCAAAGCAAAAGCAGCAGAGGCCACAAGGTGTGCAGAGAGGCTCAGGTTCCGGTGTCATTATTGCCACCAACGGTTACATTGTTACAAACAACCACGTAATCGACAAAGCAGATAAAATCAAAGTGGTGCTGGATGATAAGCGCACGTACGAAGCGAAACTTGTAGGTACAGACCCAACAACAGACATTGCATTACTTAAAGTTGAAGCCGATAAACTGCCAACCGTGCGTTACGGCAACTCAGACGATTTGCAGGTGGGAGAGTGGGTGCTTGCGGTTGGTAACCCTATGAACCTTACTTCAACTGTAACAGCTGGTATTGTGAGCGCGAAAGGCCGTAGCATCGACATCCTTCGTTCTAACAACCCTGAGCAGCGCTACAGCATCGAGTCCTTTATACAGACAGATGCTGCTGTGAACCCTGGTAACTCCGGTGGTGCCCTTGTGAACCTGAACGGTGACCTGATTGGTATCAATACTGCCATTGCCTCCCAGACAGGTTCTTTTGCAGGATATTCCTTTGCAGTACCTTCTACTATAGTAAGTAAAGTGGTAGACGATTTGCTGAAGTACGGTGAAGTGCAGCGTGCCCTTTTAGGAGCCGAAATCCGTGAAATAGATGCAGAATTTGCGAAAGAGAAAGGACTGAAAACACTGAATGGTGTTTACCTGGCGAATGTGGCTCAGAACAGCGGCGCCAGTGAAGCCGGCCTTAAGTCAGGAGATGTTATCACTGCCATTAACGGTGCCGCTACAAAGAAATCATCGCAGTTACTGGAGCAGGTGGCCCGCTACCGCCCTGGCGATAAAGTAAAAGTGACTTACGTGCGTGACGGTAAAGAAAGAACTGCTGACGTAACACTAAAAAACATGAACAACAGCACTGAGCTGGTAAAGCGAAGTAAAGCTGAAGCAGTTTCTTTTGAAGGCGCTCGGTTTGAGCCAGTAGCAAAGCAGGAAATGACGAAGCTGGGTATTACCGGCGGTGCTAAAATTGCTAACGTAAAAGGCAGTAAGTTCAGCGATTCAGGTATGAAAGATGGCTTCATCATTACGCGCATCGACAAGCAGCCGGTAAATGTGCCTTCCGACGTTGAAAAATACCTGAAGGACTATGACGGTGGCGTTGTATACCTGGAGGGAATATATCCTGACGGTCTGAAGGCTTACTACCCAATCGGAAAAGACTAATCTATAAAGCATAATTAGTAAAAGAGCTTCTGCAGCATGGCAGAAGCTCTTTTTGTTTTGAGAGAAACTTATGCTAATTGCAGTCGTATGGGCTGCGCATTAGGGGATCCGAAAACAAACAACATAGCTTTAAGCGCTGGCAAATCAATAACATGTATTTTTAGCTACAGTTATCATAACCCCCACTTAACAAATTCCCTTCGGATTAGGATAAGCACCAACATTATCTTCCCCAGGTCTATCCTGACAGATAAAGTCCTTTTCTACCAGCAGAACAATCTCACGCCCATATCCTGTATCTACGTTTGCATCAAAGCCAACCAGTTCTGTGCTTGTCCATTTCTGCGCTACTTGCTGCGGCACATAGATTGTCGTGGTGCCTGCCTCAAAGGTGATTGTAAAATCTGTGCTAGAAGATACCTTCAGTCTAAATCGGAGTTGTTGGGAAGGCTCAGGTCCGAATTCAGTTACCTCTGTTATCTGGCCATGTTGTTGAAAGTGATTTACTTCTGGTTGCTTTAAACGGAAACGCATGGTGTTACTTTGGATTCTGACTTTCATAAGGGTTGATTTTGAATGTGAACGCTGGTATGACGCTAAATGTAAAGTACCTCTAGGACTTTCATGATACGCAATATTTTGTAACAAAACGTTAAGTTGTGCAATTCTGTCTTCTGATGTAATAAAAGAAACAATCTTCTTTGGATATACAAAAAATAGCAGTTGCTGCTGTTTCAAAAAAATTAACGCCAACTTAAGAAGCATACACACCCTCCTGTTCAGGCATATTGGCCTCCAGCAAAGATATGATGAGCCATGCCGATGGGTAGAACTTATAAAAGGCTTAATTCAGGAAGTGAGAAGAAAGCGAATAGTTTGAATGACAGAATATTATTTGTTTCAGAGGCAAGAGCAGCTGCTTTGTTCTCTTTACTTACGTTTATTCTTTGTGTTACTAAGCTTTTATATAAACAGACAATTTGGCTGCTTTTGGTGCTTTGGCTTTTTGTTTGATGATAACGTAGCTTTACATCATGAACATAAAAAGCCGGCATGCCCTGCATGAAACTGGCAGAAGATAAAACGATGACAAAAATCAGATCAACTACCGTATGTGGCATCTACCACAATGGCGAAGTAGCACTTGGCGCTGACGGTCAGGCTACCATGGACAAGCACATAGCAAAAAGCAATGTGAAAAAAATCCGCAAGCTGCTGGATGGCAAAATTGTAACCGGCTTTGCAGGCTCTACTGCTGATGCCTTTACTTTGCTGGAGCGCTTTGAGGAGAAACTGGGAGCGTACCAGAGCAACATGAAGCGCGCGGCCATAGAGCTTGCCAAAGACTGGCGCAAGGACCAGTACCTGCGCAAACTGGAGGCCATGATGGTGGTGGCCAACAAAGAGGAACTCCTGATTATTTCCGGAACAGGCGATGTACTGGAGCCGGACAACCAGATTGCAGCCATTGGTTCTGGAAGTATGTACGCGCACGCTGCCGCTTTGGCACTTAAAAAGCACGCACCGCACTTATCGGCAGAAGAAATGGTGCGCGAGGCGCTGAATATTGCAGCTGATATCTGTATCTATACAAATCATAACCTTGTGGTGGAGAAGCCAGCATAGTAAGTACAATTTTTCAGACTGAAAAAATCAAAAAAATAGCAGACAGAAATTGAATTTTTCTGTCTGATGAATGTTTAACAACTGAATCCGGAGGTCATATACCCGGCTATCATTCCACCCTCATACGTTTGGTGTTCGAACAGCTGCTGTTTATATGCCGTAAGGTATAAATCAGTAAATAATTCATAAATTGCCGGGCCAAACTGCCTTACATGGCAGAGGTTGGTGCAAAATAATCAACTATGCAGGTAACAGATTTCTTAAAGAAACACTACAAACATTTTAATGCAGCCTCTTTGATTGATGCTGCTGAAGGTTACAAAACACACCTGAACAACGGTGGTAAAATGCTGGTGACATTGGCAGGTGCTATGTCGACAGCTGAGTTAGGCATCATCCTGGCTGAGATGATTCGCCAGGATAAAGTACATGCTATCTCCTGTACCGGTGCAAACCTGGAAGAAGATATTTTCAACCTGGTGGCGCACGATTTCTATGAGCGTGTTCCGCATTATCGCGAGCTTTCTGCCGCTGATGAAGAGGAACTGCTTAGCCGCCACCTGAACCGTGTAACAGACACTTGTATTCCGGAAGAAGAGGCCATGCGCCGCTTGGAGCACGTGGTCTTGAAATACTGGGAGAAAGCAGATAAGGCTGGTGAGGCCTATTTCCCGCACGAGTTTTTCTATCAGATGCTTTTGTCAGGAGATCTGGAGCAATACTACCAGATAGATCCGAAGAACAGCTGGATGCTGGAAGCAGCAAAGAAAAACCTGCCTATCATCTGCCCGGGCTGGGAAGACTCTACGCTAGGTAATATCTATGCAGGTCACGTTATCAGCGGCGACATCAAGAATGTACATACCATGAAAACGGGTATCCAGTACATGATGCAGCTGGCTGACTGGTATACTGAAACTGCAAAAGAAGAATCTACAATAGGTTTCTTCCAGATCGGTGGTGGTATTGCCGGTGACTTCCCGATATGCGTAGTGCCAATGCTGCACCAGGATCTGCAGCGCGAAGGGGTTCCGCTGTGGGGTTACTTTGCCCAGATTTCTGACTCTACTACCAGCTACGGTTCTTACTCAGGCGCTGTGCCTAACGAGAAGATTACGTGGGGTAAGTTAGGCAAAGACACACCGAAATTCATGATTGAGTCGGATGCTACTATTGTAGCGCCACTTATCTTCGCGATTGTGTTGGATATGTAAGAAAAGTAAACCTGCTTTTAAAAGTAGCAGGCTTTGATAATATAAAAGCACCGGCTCACGATGAGCCGGTGCTTTTTTTGTGTCTTCTAAAAACAGCTATTGCCTGCATTAAGACAAGCGGGTTATCATCAATCAACAGGTTTGGTACAAACAAACACCGGAACACGCTGTATCGAGTTTACGCCGTAGCCGCCATAGTTCCATACCTCATCACTGTCTATTGGCTGTACGTTGCCGGCTGAATCGGTGGCCCGGCAGCAAATCTCAAATTCTCCGGGTTCGTTCACTATCCAGTCATACTGCCAGCGCTGCCAGGCAAACTCTCCGATTGATTTTCCGAGTTCAGCCTCATCCCAGGTTTCACCGCCGTCTGCACTGAATTCTACTTTTGTAATGGAGCCCCAGCCTGACCAGGCCTTGCCGATAATGGTTGTTTTGCCTGTCAGTACGTAGCGGTTGCGCTGCACCAGGTCGGGCATGCCCGGGGGCATCATGGTGGAGTTCACATTGATTTTGGTGACAGGGGTACCGGGGTCGTCTGCGGCATCTTTGTACCAGAGATGGTCTGTTACCTTCTGAGCTAGCTTTGCTACAGTGGATTGTGGTTTTTTGTATCGGTACTGAATGGCTTGCTGCACCCCCCGGAAAGGCTCCTTAATAGCAGTGATAGACTTGAGCCATTTTACTGATGTCATACCGTACCAGTTAGGTACAATTAGCCGGAGCGGGAAGCCATGTTGTGCCGGTAAAGGAATACCGTTCGCCTCATATACCAGCATCACTTCTTCGCGCATCGCTTCTTCAAGGGGAAGGCTGCGCTCAAAGTTGTGCTCAAAACCCTGGTCAAAGCCTCTGTCATGGCCTGTGAAGAGGATTTCGACGGCATCTTCCAATATGCCCGCCTCCTCCAGTATACCTCGTAATGGAGTGCCTGTCCATTCGTAGCAGCCGATTGACTCATCTTTCCAGGGCCACACAATAGGGCGGGGATACAGCTTTACACGCCCGGTGCCCCCGCACTCCATCATCACCGGGATTGTTCTGGCGGGGCGGCTCTTGATATCGTCCAACGTCAGCGTCATCCTCTTTTGAACAGCACCGCCGATTTCGATGGAATAGGTATCCGCATCTATTTGTGGGATGTCGAAATGAATGAGCAGGTAATGCATGCCCAACGGGGTAATGTCCCACTGTACGCCTTCCGGGTGGTGGCCGTGATTGCGCAGGCCCAGTACAACTTCCTCGCGTGTAAAGTCTGTATTGGTGGTAACATCCTGCTTTGCATCATTCTTTTGCATTGCCAGCAGCTCACAGCCCTTGTGTTTACGTGATTCTGTCTCGTTTTTGTCCCAGGCTGGTGCAAATTCGTATCCTTCCGGCTGCTTATATTCTTTCTTTACTTTCAGAGTTTTCATAGAGTCCCTTTGTTTGTTCTTATAACTAATTTTAAACTAGGGTGCTTTGTTGGTTGGGGTCTTCCACCTTCTACAAGTGCAGCAGGTGCTTTAAGAAAAGAAAGGCCAGTCTGTAAACTGGCCTTTCTTCCTTATGTTTCTCCTGTATCAGGCAGGAACCATCATTTTCTCTTCACGGTCCCAGTGGCGATGTTCTTTGATTGCCTCTATAAAATGAACCACAAATTCTTTTGCCTCTGCATCGTTGCCTGCCGTAACAACGCCCTTGTCCGTCATCACATTACCGGAGGTCTTGTCAGCAAATTCTACCCCCAGCACATCTGCTTTCTCAAACAAAGCGATGCCATTTCCGGAAGTGGCAATGGCTTTGCCGTGCTTGAATGCTTCATTGATGAAGTGCAGGGCATCGCCTTCTTTCATCAATGCTTCCAGGTGCTTCTCACCGTCAGGGATGTATACCGCGTCATACATAATAGAACCAGTTGTAATATGGCTCTTATCTGTTTCCATCTCCTCGCCGGTGCTGGAGGTGCGCATGCCATGGAACTTGGATACTATTTTAGCACGCGCGCCAGCGTCCATCAGCGCCTGCTTTACCTGCATGACCTCGCAGTAATCGTAGCCGTCTTCCAGGAGTATGGCAATTTGCCTGGATTTGGCCGTTCTGATCTTATTTTTTTCCATGCTCACGAACTCTGTCTCTTTCACAGATTTGCCCTTCTTCATCTTTTTGCTGGCATCGTCCGCCACATAGTTGTTACCGCTTTTATCTGGCTCAAATTCTTTTGGTATTTCCACGCCAATGCCTTCTGAAACGCGCTGTGCTAAATCAGGAGAGATTTTGTTGAAGTGTCCCAACATGCGCCGGCGGATGTCCTTAGACATTACCTTACCTAATTCAAAATGCGCGGCCTTCACAATATGTTTTTTCTCTGGCTCCGTCATGGAGTTCCAGAAGAGGGTAGCCTGGCTGTAGTGGTCGTTAAAGCTTTCGCTGCGGCCACGTATTTTATGTCCTTCCACTCTTTCAGCATGATGTATGTAGCCTCCCATGTTTCCAGGGGCCATCATCGGGCAGCCACCGCCAAGGGAATTCGGCCAGTAGTTCACTTTGCCTTTGTTAATGGTCTGGCGCATAAAGCCGGCTCCCTGGTGGTTATGCACCGTGGTAACAGGGCGGTTTATCGGCACCTCTCCAAAGTTAGCGCTGTTGAAGCGGTTTAACTGCGTGTCAATATAAGAGAAGAGGCGGCCCTGCAGCAGCGGATCGTTTGTCACATCTATACCTGGCACTAGGTTACCCGGGTGGAACGCCACCTGCTCTGTTTCTGCAAAGAAGTTGTCGGGGTTGCGGTTCAGCACCATTTTGCCCACTGGCCGCAGCGGCACCAGTTCCTCAGGTATGATTTTGGTGGCATCCAGCAGGTCGAAGTCGAACATAAACTCATCTTCCTCCTCCACAATCTGCACGTTTAGCTCAAACTCCGGGTAGTCACCCATCTCGATGGCTTCCCACAGGTCGCGGCGCAGCCAGTCGGCGTCTTTGCCCGCCAGCTTCTGAGCCTCGTCCCAAACCAGGGAGTGAGAGCCAAGTAAAGAGCGCCAATGGAACTTGACAAAGCGGGCTTTTCCTGCTTCATTGATAAACCGGAAGGTGTGCACGCCAAATCCGTCCATCATCCGGAAGCTTCTTGGTATGGCCCGGTCCGAGAGCACCCACATGATCATGTGCATTGATTCCGGCATCAGCGAAGCAAAATCCCAGAAAGTGTCATGCGCGGCAGAAGCCTGCGGTATTTCATTGTCCGGATCAGGTTTGATAGCGTGCACCAGGTCTGCGAATTTGTTGGCGTCCTGAATAAAGAAAGGTGGCATGTTGTTGCCTACCAGGTCGTAATTGCCTTCTTCGGTATAAAACTTGGTGGCGAAGCCCCGTACATCCCGCACCGTATCAGCAGAGCCTCTGGAGCCAACCACAGTTGAGAAACGCACAAACACCGGCGTTCTGGTGTTCGGGTCCGTCAGGAATTTAGCCTTCGTGAATTCTTTCAGGGAGTCGTCATAGGCCTGGAAATAACCATGCGCCCCTGATCCCCTTGCATGCACCACCCGCTCCGGAATAGACTCGTGGTCGAAGTGCGTCATCTTCTCACGGAAGTGGAAGTCTTCCATCAGGAGCGGCCCCCTTGGACCTGCCTTCAGATGATCTGCCGTATGGTTCACCCGTACTCCCTGGTCCGTTGTCATGTACTGGTCTTTCGGATCCTCCCGGAACTGTTCAAGCTGTTCGTCCTTGCTGTTTTCGTCGATATTCGGTTTGCTTTCTTTCAATTTACCTTTGTCTTCGTTCTCTTTCATGATTGGTGTGGATCAAGGTTTATAGGAATATAGATTAAATACCAGCTTATAAAGCATATTATTGATAGACTGTATAAGAGTTGAAACAGTGATAATCAGCCTTGGTGAAATACCGTTTTCTATGATGAAGCTACGGGTAACAAAGGTATAATGTTGAATAATTTAGTGATAATACTAGATTAAAATCCCATTAAAATTGTATTATATAGGAAGTGCATTTATTAGAGCGGCGGCTGTAGCCCCTCCTATGGAGTGGAAGCAACTGGTTCAGACTCTGTAAGAGAACTACTAAACCAGATGGTACTGTTCCTTTAGTTTTTATAATACTACTGCAGTACGTTCAGGTGCAGAAAAGCCTCGACGTGATGAGGCTAATTGAATTTTAAAGCAGAAGCGGGTATTGTTAGAAGCAGTATCGGAAATTGTACTGTGAAACGACAGAAAAGGAATATCTTTTTCAGGCTTTTCAATAAAACAACTTACAGGAGAAGGTTGCTGCCTCTAAGGCGGTAAGTTTAATTTAGAGAGGAAGGCAGGCAGTGCTACAGTTTAGCTTATCAGTTCTCTTCTGCCAAACCGGAATTCATCATCCTTCAGATAGTAATCCCCGCACTTTTGCATAATGGTAAGGTTATCAAGAGTTATTTCCCAGTTAAAGTTGTAGTTGCATAAAAACGACAGAACAGGGCCAAGTACCTCAGGGGTCGTGTCGCCCAGAGCTAACGTGATATGAGGCAGCCATAGGTTTGGGTTATAATAGACTCCCATTTCTACACTCATTTCGGCAATGTCGCGGTGCAGGCGGCCATGCAGGTCGTTCAGTGGTGGTGTGCGCAGTACGGGTATAAATATAACCGGATTTTGTCCGGGGAAAACCCCGATTCCTGTAGTTCGGACGGTAATTTTACGTGTTTCAAGACAAGTCAGTTCCAGGTACTCCTTCAACTCCTCCATGTCTGGTATCTCAGCAGTAAGTGCTGTCAGGTGGGGGTATGGGGTGATTTTAACACCACTTAAACCGAATCTACTCTCCAGGTTGGATGTCAGTTCTGACACACGCTCTGAAGCTCTTTTGTCTAAAAGCGAAGTAATCGCAATCATAAGGGTAGAGCTTTTAGTCCTAATATTAGCTAAAGGCAAACCTTGCTTTGGCTATAGCATAAAGATATGAAACGTACCTTATTTATTATTGTTTAAGTAGCGGGGGGTGAATATTAGGCGTCTTATGTTAAAAAATAATCTTTCGACACTATATCATCATCACTGTTACAAACTATTCATAATATACTGCTAAGCCTTATAAACTTACTATCAGTTGGGGCTTAACCGCTTGGCTCACCTCACGAATCTGAGAACATTATAAAGTTCCTGTCAGAAAGCCCCGTGATGCTGTTCAGGAGGTGCTGTTATATTAAAAAAAGTTTAATTGCACCTTCGGGAGCGTTGCTGTGTTTTTAGGAGACGGACAAAATTAAGTACCTTTGTTATTCAGTATACGCTAACACATGATTTCGATCAACAACCTCAGTTTCCATTTTGGCAGCCGCCCCATGTACGAGGATGCCAACCTGCACATAAAACCCAAAGACAAAATCGGCCTTATCGGGTTGAACGGCACAGGTAAATCCACACTGCTGCGCATCATAGTAGGGGAGTATACCCCGGACAGTGGCAGCATACAGATGAGCAAGGAAACCTCTATCGGCTTTCTGAACCAGGATTTGCTAAGTTATGAGACACATGAAAGTATTCTTTCTGTGGCCATGCAGGCCTTTGACGAAGCGATAAGCCTGCAGCAGGAAATAGACAAGGTGCTGGTGGAGTTTGAGAATAATTTCCATGACGACCTGGTAGACAAACTGGCACACCTGCAGGAGCGCTTTGAGGCTTTGGGAGGTTATACGATGCAGGCCAGTGCGGAGGCTATACTGGAGGGACTTGGCTTTAGTACGGCAGAACTACAGCAGCCATTGGCTACCTTTTCCGGCGGCTGGCGCATGCGGGTAATGCTGGCAAAAATCCTTTTGCAGAAGCCATCGCTGCTGCTGCTGGATGAGCCGACCAACCACCTGGACCTTCCGTCCATCAAATGGCTGGAGTCTTACCTGGAGCGTTATGAAGGGGCAGTGGTCATCGTGTCGCACGACCGGGAGTTCCTGGACCGGACCACAAACATGACGGTGGAGGTGTCGAACAGCAAGCTGAACGTATATGCCGGCAACTACTCATTTTACATGGAGGAGAAAGTACTGCGCGACGAGATTCAGAAGGGTGCGTTCGAAAACCAGCAGGCCCAGATACGGCAGGCAGAGCGTTTTATTGAGCGCTTTAAAGCAAAAGCCTCTAAAGCCAAGCAGGCACAAAGCCGCATGAAGCAACTGGAGCGCATGGACCGCATAGACGATGTAGCTCCGGATGCCGCAAAGGTGAACTTCAGCTTTAAGTTTAACACGCAGCCAGGCCGCCATATTCTCCGCCTGGAGCACATGAGCAAAAGCTACGGCGATAAGGTTATTTTCAAGAACACCAACGTGCACATTGAGCGGGGCGATAAAATAGCTCTGATTGGTGCCAACGGTAAAGGTAAGTCGACGTTGCTGCGTATTATTGCGGGCACCGAGCCTATCAAAGGGCAGCGGGAGTTGGGCCATAACGTCATCATGTCTTTTTATGCGCAGCACCAGCTGGAGTCGCTGAACGTGGACAACGAGATTCTGCAGGAAATGCAGCAGGCGGGCTCCAAGAAATCAGAAGTAGAGCTGCGGACGCTGCTCGGCTCCTTCCTTTTTACAGGTGATACGGTTTTCAAGAAAATCAAAGTGCTGTCAGGGGGGGAGAAGAGCCGGGTTGCATTGGCAAAAACGCTTATTTCAGAAGCTAACTTCCTGATGCTGGATGAGCCGACCAACCACCTGGACATGCAGTCAGTGAACATCCTGATACAGGCATTGGAGCAGTATGAGGGTACCTTTGTGGTGATTTCGCACGACCGTTTCTTTGTTGAGAATGTGGCAACCAAGATCTGGTACATCGAAGACTATGAACTGAAGACCTACCCTGGCACCTACCATGAGTTTGAGGCCTGGCAGGAAAAGCGTGAGAAGGAGCAAAAGAAGCTGGAAGCCGCAACTCCGGAGCCAAAGCAGCAGGAAAAGCAGCCTAAGGAGAAAAGCGATTTCTCGCAGCTCACGAACCAGCTGAAGCAGGTAAACAGGCAGTTGCAGGAGGTAGAGAAGGAAGTGCAGCAGCTGGAAAAAGAGAAAGCGGACTATGAGAAACAGCTGGCTGATCCAAAGGTTTTCGGTACTATTGAACTGCTCCAGGAAGTAACTCAGCAATTTGAAGCCGTACAGCAGAAGCTGGATACAGCCCAGGAGAAGTGGGAAGAAATTATGCTGGAAATTGAAGAAATAGAAACTAAAATAGCCGAGTAGTCTAAAGGAAGCAGAACTACCGGCTACTTCTGCGTACTTTTTCCAGTCTTTACGCTGAGTACAGGAGACAGGGAATGTGTTCTTTTAAATGAATGTACGGCTGTAAGATATAGGTATAAATGTAGTAAAGCAGCAAAGGCCCAGGATACAACTCCTGGGCCTTTGCTGCTTTTGAGGCATCTGCAGTGAAATTGAATTCTGCTTTCCCGAATGCCTCTGCTCTTCCGGCAGTTTGCAAAACCTAACAGGCGAACGAGCAGGAAGGTAGTTTTAGGCCTGGCTCTGGTAAACGAGCACACTGAGTGGTGGTATGGTTACCGACTGCCCTGCTGCAATTTGCTCAGCAGTTTCGTATTCTTTTTTTTCCTTTTCCTGTAGCCATTGCTTTTCTTTCGAGTTAAGAAGTTTGCTCCAGTGTGTTCTGGTGTCCGGTAATGCATAGCTTATTTCTTTTTCAGAAAAATTGAACAGGCTGATCAGCTGCTCAGATTCGTCATGGTTCTGGCGCATAAGTACCAGGCCATCCTGTTCCAGTGTCTGTGCTTTTACATCAGCCTTGTTAAAGTTCTGCAGTACAGAATGCTTTCGGCGTAGCTGAATAAGGGCCTGGTGCCATTTCAGGAGCTGCCGGTGCTGCCCTTGCTCTCTTTTGTCCCAACTCAATTTGGAACGCTCAAAGGTTTCTTCGTGCTGTGGGTCGGGTAGATCGCCTTTGAACTTATAATCAGCGAATTCCTTTTTACGCCCTTCCTGCACCGCCTTTATAAGTTCTTTATCTGAGTGGCTCACAAAATACAGGAAAGGGTTGTCTTCACCGTATTCCTCGCCCATGAAGAGCATCGGAATGTAAGGAGACAGGAGGGTAGCCGCTGCAGCTATTTTCAGCCTTTCAAAGTCTACCAGTACCGACAGCCGCTCTCCCTCCGGGCGGTTCCCGACCTGGTCGTGGTTTTGGTTGAAGGCTACAAAATGATTGCCCGGCACAGAAGCGGAGGAGGCTCCAAAGGTTTTTTTACGGAACTTCACATAGTCACCGCTGTGCACGAATCCATCTGTGAAGGCTTTCGACAACTGCTCCATTTTGCCGAAGTCCTCATAAAACCGGAGCCCTTCTTTGTCCAGCAGCACGTACAGGGCGTGGTGGAAATCGTCCAGCCATTGTGCATTAAATCCAAACCCGCCAACTTCTGTTCTTGCCACAACCCTTGGGTTATTCAGGTCACTTTCTGCAATCAGGTAAAAGGACTTGCCCATTTGCTCCGTCAGGGGCTGTAGCTTTTTCTGCAACAGTTCCCAGAAGGACACGGCGCTCTGGTCGAAGATGGTATGAATGGCATCCAGGCGGAGCCCGTCGATATGGAAATACTCTAACCAGTATACCGTGTTGTTCGCAAAGTATTCCCGGACAGCATCAGAATAAGCACCATCGTAATTGATGGCCTTGCCCCAGGGGGTGTTATACTTTTCGCTGAAATAGGGACCGAATTTCTCAAAATAGTTTCCTTCCGGCCCCAGGTGGTTGTACACCACATCGAGGTAAACGGCTATGCCTTTGGCATGGCAGGCATCCACCAGTTTCTTTAACCCCAAAGGCCCTCCGTAAGAATGCTGCACCGCGTAAGGGTACACCCCATCATAGCCCCAGTTCCGGTTACCAGGAAAGGCTGCCACCGGCATGAGCTCCAGGGCATTTATACCTGTTTCTTTCAATGCATCCAGCCGGGGGATAATAGCTTCGAAGGTACCTTCTGGTGTAAAGGTGCCCACATGTAGTTCGTAAAGCACCAAATCCTGCAAGGGCAGGTTTTTCCAGTCGGCATCGCGCCAGGCATAGACTCCATGGTCTACCACCTCTGATGGACCATGCACACCCTCTGGCTGGTGGTGGGAGGCAGGGTCAGGATAATCCTGACCGTCTTCCATTTTGTAATAGTAGCGCAGGCCGGGTGCCGCGTCCTCCAGTTCAGCTGTAAAGTATCCCCATTCAGCGCAATCCATTTCTATTTCGCGTTCCTGCGGGTGCAGGAGGTGGAGTGTCATCTTTTTCTTTTCGGGAGCCCACACCGTAAAACGGCATCGGCCATTACCCAGGAATTCTGAGCCGGCGGTTTTCATTCTAGTTTATATTAGCTCTGTGTGAAGCCTTCACTGAAAAGCAGAAACAAAAGTTAAAGCTGTAGCTTTAGTCCAGAAGAACCACAATGCCCTCATCCCCGGAAATACTGATGTTTTTCTCTACCTGCTTCCCTTCCCGCTCCGGGTCTGTGGCCAGTACTATTTTGCCTTTAAAGGTATGGTGCTCAGCCCGGAACAAACAGGGTTTGTGGCTCAGGTTGAGGATGACCAGGAACTGCCTGTTTTCATGCTTTCGGGTAAAGGAAAGAAGGGCTCCCTTTGAGGAAACAGGGGCATAGGCGCCAATATGCAGCGCAGGTTCCTCCTGGCGCAACTTTATCAGCCGGCGGTAATAGGTCAGCATCGAATACTCGTCGTTGCGTTGCGCTTCCACATTCACCCTCCTGAAATTGTCCGGAAGGCGAAGCCAGGGCTTTCCGCTTGTAAACCCTGCATTCTCACTGCTGTCCCACTGCATGGGGGTCCGCTCCGGGTCACGGCTCAGGTCTTTATCCGGCATGTTCAGCCCCTGTGGGTCCTGCACCTCTTCCGGTGGAATGGGTACATCGCGCATCCCTATCTCGTCTCCGTAATACATGGTCGGTATCCCCCGGAGCGTAAGCAGCAGCATAGCGGCTACCTTCGCCTGTGAGTAGCCCACACGGCTGGTGATGCGCGGCTGGTCGTGGTTACCGATAACCCAGTTCGGCCACCCGCCTGGCGGAATGGCCCCCTCGTATTCATCTATCTTCATAGAGAGTTTTCTGGCATCCCACTCCTCGTTCACGAGCATAAAGTTGAAGGGCAGGTGCACCCCTTTGTTGTCGGAACCATAGTAGGTGACAAGCCGGTGAATAGGGAGGTAAATCTCTCCAATCATCACGCGTGCCTCGTACGCATCCGTTACCTGGCGCATTTTAGCTACAATGTCATGTACTTCCGGCTGGTCCGTTGAGTACGCCGGAACCAGCTTTTCGTAGGTGGCCATGTGCTCCTTGTAATCCGCGTTAACCGGGTTGTCACGGAGGTGCTTGTCTTTCACCATGTGCCACATCACATCCACTCTAAAGCCGTCTACGCCTTTGTCAAGCCAGAAGCGCATGACATCGAACATAGCCTCCTGCACCTCCGGGTTTCGCCAGTTCAGGTCGGGTTGTTCTTTTAAAAAGGCGTGGTAGTAGTATTGCTGTGTATTCTCATCCCATTCCCAGCCGCTGCCGCCAAACACACTCAACCAGTTGTTGGGTTCGCTGCCGTCTTCTGCGGGATCCTCCCAGATGTACCAGTCCCGCTTGGGGTTATCGCGCGATGACTTTGACTCCAGGAACCAGGGGTGCTGATCGGAGGTGTGGTTAGGCACCAGGTCCAGAATGAGTTTCATGTCGCGGTCATGTACCTCTTTCAACAGTGCATCAAAATCATCCATGGTGCCAAACAAGGGGTGAATGGCGCAATAGTCAGAGATATCATAGCCAAAATCGGCCATGGGCGAGGGGTAGATAGGAGAGACCCAGATGGCAGTAACACCCAGCCATTTCAGGTAATCCAACCTGCTGATGATGCCCTTCAGATCGCCGACGCCATCCCCGTCGCTGTCCTGAAACGAGCGGGGGTATATCTGGTAAATGATTCCTTCGTGCCACCATAAATGATTTAGTTCCTGCTGATTCGCCATATGTTCTGTCTATAGATGTGTTTGCTGATAAATTTTTATGTTCAGTTTTGGTTGTACGGAACAAAGCATAAGGAGATATTATGCAGTTAAAATATAGCGGCAGGTGGTTTAAGAAGTTTAGTAAGCTGCCGTAAGTTTTTTAAAAGTGCAGGCAGTTGTTGCTGATGAGGCGAAGCAGGAGGGGCAAAAAAGCAGCAGGGCTGTAAAAGAAAGAGCCGCACTATCAAATGATAATGCGGCTTGCCTTGTAGCGGGGAGCAGAATCGAACTGCCGACCTCAGGGTTATGAATCCTGCGCTCTAACCATCTGAGCTACCCCGCCGAATTGTGGTGCAAATATAGGGCATTGTTTCTTAAATAAGCAAGCAGGTTTTTGAAAAAAAAATATTTTATTTTTAAGATATATAAAGATTGGGAAATTAACCTTATACTTACTCAGATACTTTATAATGAATTATGACCAAAGCTACGAAGACTAAATTTGTTCGCGAGTACCCGATCAATGCTTCAGCAAAGCTTCTTTACCCTTATTTATCTACACCAGGCGGACTTTCGCAGTGGTTCTGTGATAATGTAACCGTAGACGAGGATAAAATTTACAACTTCTACTGGGATGGCAAAAACCACTTTGCGGAACTGACCGGCTACCGTACAAACCGTTCTATTCGCTTTCTTTTCCTTAACGACAGGAAAATGCATATGGCTGATCCGGCCTACGTGGATTTTTCGATCGAAACAAGTGAGTTGACACAGGAGCAGTTTCTGAAGGTAACAGATTACACTGATGAAGATGACATAGAGGAGCTGGAGGAACTGTGGGACAACCTGATGCAAAATCTTCGGGAATTAGTAGGGGGGTAGCAGGTTTACCATTGCATCTGCTTATCTTTGCACGATATTTGAGAGCCTTATGATAGGCTCGGGCTCTGTGGTGCCCAGCCATTTTGCCCCTTGTTGCTCATGAAGAAATTAGATAAGCTTATATTAAAGGCCTTTTTCGGCCCGTTCTTTTTAACATTTGCTGTGGTGGAGTTTATTCTGCTCACACAGTACATGCTCAAGTACCTCGATGAACTTGTAGGAAAAGACCTTGGTGCCGAGGTGTTCGGAGAGCTTCTTTTCTATTTCAGTATTAACATGGCACCTGTGGCCCTGCCACTGGCTGTGCTGCTTTCTTCCCTGATGACCTTTGGTACCCTCGGTGAGCACCATGAGCTAACGGCCATCAAAACCTCTGGCATCACCCTCACGCGTGTGCTGCTCCCGGTTTTTCTCTTTGTTTCCCTTCTGACCATCGGGGCATTTTTCTTTAACAACCACATTGTGCCAAAGGCTAACCTCAAAGCCTACAGCCTGCTCTGGGACATCCGCCAGAAAAAGCCAGCCATGAACTTTAAGGAAGGCGCATTTTACAATGGCATACCCGGGTACAGCATCAAAGTAAACAAAAAGATGAACGACGGCCAGACACTGGGCGACGTGATGATTTACGACCACTCCAAAGGCGGGTCCAATACAACCGTGATACTGGCAGACTCCGGCGAAATGTACATGGCCCACAACGATAATTACCTGGTGCTGGAGTTATACAGAGGGAACACGTATGTGGCGCAGGGCAATGCCTCTTTCAGAAGCTCGAACGATCAGTTTGTGCGGCAGAAGTTTGATGTCAGCAAGATTATCCTGAGCATGGCCTCCTTTAACCTGGACCGTACCCGCGAAGAGCTGTTTTCGGACAACAAGATGATGAAGAACATCCAGCAGCTGACTACGGTAACTGATTCCTTGCGCAAGCAAAGTGTGCGGGAGGTTAGTTTCTTTGCACCCAACGTAGATCCTTTTTATTCTTACTTCAAAGCAGACACCGGCCAGGTGAAAAACGGCCTCCGTCTGATGGGTAAGACATTGGATCGGGAGATAGAAGCACCCACAGAGGAGGTGCTGCGGGTGGCAACCAACAAAGCGCGGAATGTGAAGAGCTTTACCAGTAGCTATAAGGAGCGTGTGAAGAATACTTTGCGTGAGGCGAATAGCTATGAAGTTGAAATCTGGAAGAAGTACACACAGTCGGCAGCCATTATTATCATGTTCCTGATCGGAGCCCCTTTAGGTGCCATCATAAAAAAAGGGGGGCTGGGCGTACCGGTGCTGATCTCAATCTTCTTCTTTATTCTGATGTATGTGATGGCCATATTAGGGGAGAAGTGGGCCCGGGAGGGCATGGTGCCGGTAGGAGCCGGGCTATGGGCGGGTAACTGCATTCTGCTGCCCATTGGTCTTTTCTTCCTTTACCAGGCGCGCAACGACTCCAGTTTGCTGGAGGTAGACTTCTGGCGCAAGTTTGTGGCCCGCCTTCGCCGCAACAAACTATAGCCTTGCCGATATATAATTTGCAGCAAAAGTTTTTTTGTAAAAAGTAAATTATATACCTTTGTGGCTTGTATAGTAGTCTTTGCAAGAAAAAACAGATTGATATATTTACGCAATGAGATTAACCACTGAAGCGAAACAAGACATTTTCGAAAAGCATGGCCTTAGCAAGTCTAAGACTGATACAGGTTCTGCTGAGTCACAGATTGCGTTGTTTACAACACGCATCTCAGATCTAACAGAGCACCTGAAAACGCACAAAAAGGACTTTAGCACGCGTTTAGGCCTTTTGAAACTGGTAGGTAAAAGAAGAAGACTTCTGAACTACCTGCAGAAAAACGATATTGAAAGATACAGAGCAATCATTGCGGAACTAGGTATCCGTAAGTAAGCTTTCAAGCGTTAGGGAATTTCTTCTACAGGGATTCCCTAATCTTTTTTATAGCACCTCCCTTTCCTTCCTCAATTGCCAGTACCGACAGCGGCCACAATGGGTAGCCCTGTCTTTTTGATGTAAAAGAAAAACTGATGATGCCTTACAACGCGATAAACAAATCCATAATACTTCCGGATGGCCGGGAGATAACAATTGAAACAGGAAAGCTTGCCAAGCAGGCTGACGGCTCCGTAGTAGTGAAAATGGGTAACACCATGCTGCTGGCAGCTGTCGTTTCTAACAAAGAAGCCCGAGAAGGGGTGGACTTTTTGCCTCTTTCAGTAGACTACCAGGAAAAATTTGCTTCATCCGGTAAAATTCCCGGTGGTTTCCTAAGAAGAGAAGCCAGATTGTCAGACTATGAAGTTTTGGTTTCCCGTCTGGTAGACCGTATCCTTCGTCCGATTTTTCCTTCTGACTACCATGCCGAAACACAGGTAACCATCAACCTGATTTCTGCTGACACAGAAATTATGCCCGATGCGCTTGCTGCCCTTGCAGCCTCTGCGGCCATCTCGGTTTCTGATATTCCTTTCAATGGTCCTATCTCTGAGGTGCGTGTAGCCCGTGTAGATGGCAAACTGGTGATTAACCCTAGCGTGACTGAGTTGCAGCGTGCGGACATCGACCTGATGGTGGGTGCTTCTTTCGATAGCGTGGCCATGGTAGAGGGAGAGATGAACGAAGTGTCTGAGGCAGAAATGCTGGAGGCAATTCAGTATGCCCACGAGGCAATTAAGGTGCAGTGCCAGGCGCAGGTAGAGCTTGCCGAACTGGTAGGTAAAACTGTAAAGCGCGAATACTCGCACGAAACACATGACGAAGAACTGCGTCAGCGTGTGTATGAGGCAACTTACCAGAAGGCTTACGAAGTAGCCAGAAGAGGCCGCGCCAACAAAGCCGAGCGTAAAGAAGGTTTTGCTGCTGTTTTAGAGGAGTTTGTGGCCTCCCTGCCGGAAGATCATACCTACGACATGGGCCTGATTAAAACTTACTTCCACGATGCAGAGAAGGAAGCCGTTCGCAACATGATCCTGAATGACCGTGTTCGTCTGGATGGCCGTAAGCTGGATGAAATCCGCCCTATCTGGTCCGAGGTTAACTATCTGCCAGCTACACACGGTTCCGCTATTTTTACCCGTGGCGAAACACAATCACTGACTACTGTAACACTGGGTACTAAGCTGGACGAACAGATGATCGACAGCGCCATGGTATCCGGTACAAATAAATTCTTACTGCACTACAATTTCCCGGCTTACTCTACCGGTGAAGTGAAGCCAAACAGAGGCCCTGGCCGACGTGAGGTAGGTCATGGCAACCTGGCCCTGCGTGCCCTCAAGAAAGTGCTTCCGCCGGAAGATCAGAACCCATACACCATCCGTATCGTTTCCGACATCCTGGAGTCAAACGGTTCTTCTTCTATGGCAACTGTATGTGCGGGTTCTTTAGCCCTGATGGATGCCGGTATTCCTGTTAAAGGAGCTGTTTCCGGTATTGCAATGGGACTTATCACAGACGAGAAAACAGGAAACTTTGCGGTGCTTTCTGACATCTTGGGTGATGAGGATCATCTGGGAGATATGGACTTCAAAGTAGCTGGTACAAAAGACGGTATCACTGCCTGCCAGATGGACATCAAAGTGCAAGGCTTATCTTACGAAGTGCTAAGCCAGGCGCTTGCTCAGGCAAATGCCGGTCGACTGCACATCCTGAACGAAATGGCCAAGACTATTTCTACAGCCAACGCTGATTACAAGCCGCATTCACCACGTTCCTTCAACATGGTGATCGATAAAGAATTTATCGGTGCCGTAATCGGACCAGGCGGTAAGGTAATTCAGCAGATTCAGAAAGACACGGGTGCTACCGTTATCATCGAAGAGAAGAACGAGAAGGGGCACGTAAACATCTTTGCCACCGATCAGGAATCTATGGCAAGCGCCGTTTCCAAGATAAAGGCCATTGTTGCCCAGCCGGAAATCGGTGAAGTATACATCGGTAAAGTAAAATCCATCCAGCCTTACGGTGCCTTCGTAGAGTTCATGGCGGGTAAAGACGGCTTGTTGCATATTTCTGAGATCAAGCACGAGCGCCTCGAAACTATGGAAGGTGTGCTGGAGATTGGCGAAGAAGTGAAAGTGAAACTGATCGATGTAGATAAGAAGACTGGCAAATTTAAGTTGTCCCGCAAGGCTATCTTACCTAAACCAGGTGCTCCTGAGCAAAATCAATAGTAATATTGTCTCATAAAAGAACTCTTGGTGCCTCACTTTGGTTAAGTACATGGTGCCAAGAGTTTCTTTCATCACCAAAGCCTCACATCTTGATTTTATTTGTAGGATGTCAGAACTTTGCGCGATTTTGTAGTGTTCAGACACCGAACTAAAATTTAAAATTTCACATTTTTTGCAATAACAAATTACTCTGATGAGACAACTCAAGATAAGCAAACAGATTACGAACCGCGAGAGCCAGTCGCTTGACAAATACCTCCAGGAGATTGGTAAAGTAGATTTGCTTACACCAGACGAAGAGGTTTCGCTGGCTCAGAGAATCAGAGAGGGAGATCAGTTTGCGCTTGAGAAATTAACAAAAGCCAACTTACGATTTGTAGTGTCGGTGGCAAAGCAGTATCAGAACCAGGGCCTTTCTCTGGGTGACCTTATCAATGAAGGTAACTTGGGTCTGATCAAAGCAGCCAAGCGATTCGATGAAACAAGAGGTTTCAAGTTTATCTCATATGCCGTTTGGTGGATCCGTCAGTCAATTCTGCAGGCTTTGGCAGAGCAGTCGCGTATTGTGCGCCTGCCGCTAAACCGTGTGGGTTCCCTAAACAAGATTTCGAAGTCTTTCTCAGAGCTTGAGCAGAAGTTTGAGCGTGAGCCATCACCGGAAGAAATTGCCGAAGTACTTGAATTAACTACTGCGGAAGTTGTAGATACCCTCAAAATATCTGGCCGCCACGTGTCTGTAGATGCGCCTTTCGTGCAAGGAGAGGAAAACCGCCTGCTGGACGTGCTGGAGAACGAAGACGAAGAGTCGCCGGATATGGGCCTGATGAACGACTCGCTGCGAAAAGAAGTACAGCGTGCCCTTTCTACCCTCACAAAACGCGAAGCTGACGTAATTTCCCTTTACTTTGGTCTGAATGGAGAACATTCACTGACGCTGGAGGAAATTGGTGAGAAGTTTAACCTGACACGCGAGCGTGTGCGCCAGATCAAAGAGAAGGCTATCAGAAGACTTCGCCATACATCCAGAAGCAAAGCATTGAAGCCTTACTTAGGCTAAAGGCTCATTCACACGAAAAGTAATAGCCCTGGCCCTAAATGCCAGGGCTTTTTTATTCCACGATGCAAGGCAAAATCAGCAGCCTATGCAG
The DNA here is from genome assembly GCF_054779655.1 of Pontibacter brevis. NCBI lineage: Bacteria > Pseudomonadati > Bacteroidota > Cytophagia > Cytophagales > Hymenobacteraceae > Pontibacter > Pontibacter brevis. The sequence goes on along the minus strand of NZ_BAAGXV010000007.1, from coordinate 96,139 downwards.
GCAGAGGCACAGAAATTTTGTATGTTTGCATCCAAATTTCTTTTGAAACAGATTTGTAATGGAAATAGAAAAAGTAAAATGTTTGATTATCGGTTCGGGGCCGGCAGGTTATACAGCTGCTATTTACGCCTCCAGAGCCGGTCTTAACCCCGTTTTATACCAGGGCCTTCAACCAGGGGGGCAGCTTACCATCACCAACGACGTGGAGAACTATCCTGGTTATCCTCAGGGTGTTAACGGCCCGCAGATGATGGAAGACTTCAAAACTCAGGCAGAGCGTTTTGGTACTGATGTACGCTATGGCATAGCCACAGCAGTAGATTTTTCTTCGCAGCCACACAAGGTAACTATCGATGACCACAAGGTGATTGAGGCGCATACAGTTATCATTTCTACAGGTGCTTCTGCTAAATGGCTTGGACTGGAGTCTGAGGCAAGGTTGAACGGAAGCGGGGTGTCTGCTTGTGCCGTTTGTGATGGCTTTTTCTACCGTGGCCAGGATGTAGCCATTATTGGAGCCGGCGACACGGCTGCCGAAGAGGCGACTTACCTGTCTAACCTGTGTAAAAAGGTATATATGATTGTGCGCCGTGATGAAATGCGTGCGTCCACTATCATGCAGGAGCGTGTAAAGAATACCAAGAACATCGAAATACTCTGGAACTCCATCACAGATGAAATCCTGGGAGAGCATGCCGTTGAGGCTGTACGTGTAAAAAACGTGCTGACAGAGGAAACGCGTGAGATTCCGGTAGCAGGTTTCTTTGTGGCCATCGGGCATAAGCCAAACTCAGATATTTTTGCCGATTACCTGAACCTGGACGAAAACGGCTATATCCGCACGATTCCCGGTACTTCCAAGACGAATGTGGATGGCGTGTTTGCGTGTGGCGATGTGCAGGATTTTACCTATCGGCAGGCGGTGACGGCTGCAGGTTCCGGCTGTATGGCTGCCCTGGATGCAGAACGCTATCTGGCAGCTCAGAATTTGCACTAGAACTTTCATATAAGAAAGCATCCTGCCATTTGGTTAAAAGCACGAATGGCCTGGTGTTTTACAATAAAATGGCTGTGCTGTAGTTTACATAGCGAAATATGTGATGCGGTTTGGGCAGCACAGCCAAGGTTTAGAAAAGAATGTTTACATCCAAAGCACCCCTTTCTTTTGTACTGTTGTTTCTCTGCATGCTGTGGTGTGCCGGAGGTGCCATGGCGCAAGGCAAGGTGAAAGACCTTTTTAAGGTTAAAACACCTAAGATCCAGTACGTGCGCCCTGATACGACCATCCTCATCAAGTATGAGGATTTTCCGGATGAAGGGTCTGACGCGGATGCCTCTATCTTCTTCAACCCAAAGAAGGAGCTCTCTATTGTGAGCGAAGACACTTCTGAACTTGACCTGGGGGAGCAGCACATTGTAGAGATGTCGGAAGAGGTATTGGTAGATTCCAGCTGGATTAAAATAGCCGGCTACTACGCTATCTGGGATACCCATAACCTGAACCCCTACAGGATGGATGGGCGGCAGTTGAAGGACACCGTTGATATCAGGCTGTATGACATGGCTTTGAACCGCAAGTACAATATGCCATTGGAGTCTACGCCCATCACGAGCCATTTCGGAGCAAGGGGCGGGCGCTGGCACTACGGCACAGACATAGACCTGAATACCGGTGATACCATTTTCGCCGCTTTCGATGGGGTGGTGCGTATTAACAAGTGGGACGGCGGTGGCTATGGCAACTATATTGTGGTGCGGCATTACAACGGGCTGGAGACCCTGTACGGCCACATGAGCAAAGCCATTGCGCAGCCAGGTCAGTATGTAAAGGCAGGGGAATTGATAGGGTACGGGGGGAGCACCGGGCGTAGTTCAGGTCCGCACCTCCACTATGAGGTGCGTTACCAGGGAAACCCGCTGGATCCGGAAAACATTTATGACTTCCCTGATTACCTGCTGAAAGGGGAGAGCTACCAAATTACTGCCGCCGTTTTCAATTATTACAACAAAGCGAAGAGCGGGGGTACGAGTGCTGGCAGACGTGCCGCATATCACAAAATCCGTAGCGGCGACACTCTTTCAGGTATATCCAAGAAATACGGAGTGCCAGTCAGCCAGCTAACAAAGCTCAATGGCATGAGTACCCGTTCAACCTTACGCGTTGGGAAGTCCCTGCGCATCAGATAAACACTACAACTACATGAAGTTAGATATTCTCGCCTTTGCCTCGCATCCTGATGACATTGAATTGGGTTGCTCAGGTACGCTCATTGCACACATTGCCGCTGGTAAGAAAGTGGGCATCGTGGATTTGACGGAGGGAGATCTGGGCACACGCGGCACACCCGAAATTCGTTTACAGGAGGCGGCGGACGCAGCCAGCGTAATGGGAGTAGTTGTACGCGACAACCTGGGGTTTGCCGATGGGTTCTTTCAAAATGACAAAAAGCACCAGCTGCAGGTAATCCGTAAGATACGGCAGTATCAGCCGGAGATTGTCATTGCGAATGCCATCCACGATCGACACCCGGATCATGGGCGTGGTTCTGAACTGGTAACCGAAGCCTGTTTCAAAGCGGGGCTACGGATGATTCCTACTACCGATGATACCGGTGAAGTGCAGGTAGCATGGCGTCCGAAGGTGGTGTATCATTTTATCCAGGACCGTTTGATTACCCCGGATATTGTGGTGGATGTGACGCCCTACTGGGAGAAAAAAATGGAAACAATAAGGGCCTTTAAATCCCAGTTTTACGATCCCAATGCCTCGGAACCAAATACGTACATCTCATCCCCGGAATTCCTGGGTTTTGTAGAGGCCAGAGCCAAAGAACTTGGCCATGCCATAGGAGTGACGTATGGAGAAGGCTTCACCAAAGAACGCCTTATCGGTGTCCGAAACCTGTTCGACCTGGTTTGAGGTATTAAACAACTTTCTTCAGCTACGAAAAGCAAAGGCCGCTGCATTCATGCAGCGGCCTTTGCTTTTATATATGTGAATTCTCCTTTAGAAGAGTTCCTGTAAAGCTTACCTTGTCCTGTTCTTTCTCCAGTTAGAAGTAGCAAGGGCGCTATCATTTACTGCATTAGTAACGGTTTCTGGTTTTTTCTTGTTTAGGAGCATGGCAGCAAGTACTACAGCAATTTCTTCAGCAGGCTCTTCTGGTTGCTGCTGTAAGGAATCCGGAGCAAAATAGCGCTCTATGAATTTTGTGTCAAAGTTGCCACTGACAAAGGCTTCATGCTGCAGCACATACGTGCCAAAAGGTAAAGTAGTCTCGATACCGGTGATCTGGTATTCATCAATGGCCCGAAGCATTTTGTCTATCGCTTCCTGGCGGTCCTTGCCAAAGGTTACCAGCTTGGCTATCATCGGGTCATAATAAATCGGGATATCCATACCCTGCTCAAAACCGTCATCCACCCGGACCCCTAAACCCTGCGGGCGCTGATACGTTTCGAGTCGGCCAATGTCTGGAAGAAAGTTATTGGCAGGGTCTTCGGCGTACACCCGCAGCTCCAAAGCGTGGCCTTTTATTTGCAGGTCTTCCTGCCTGAAAGCTAGTGGTTTGCCTTCTGCTATGTGTATCTGTTCTTTAACCAGGTCCAGGCCCGTAATCTGCTCTGTTACCGGGTGCTCTACCTGCAGGCGCGTGTTCATCTCGAGGAAGTAGAAATTCAGGTTCTCATCCAGCAGAAACTCTACTGTACCCGCCCCAATGTAATCACAGGCTTTTGCCACGTTCACGGCACAGGTACCCATTGCCTCCCGAAGGGCAGGTGTGAGCACTGCGGAAGGCGCTTCTTCAATCACTTTCTGGTGGCGACGCTGTATGGAACACTCGCGCTCGAACAGGTGCACGATGCTTCCGTGCGTATCGCCTAAAACCTGGATCTCGATATGGCGCGGAGAGCCAATATATTTCTCTATAAAAACAGAACCGTCGCCGAAAGCAGAAGTTGCCTCGCTCACAGCTAGCTTCATCTGGTCTTCAAATTCTGCTACGCTTTCAACCACACGCATGCCTTTGCCGCCGCCACCGGCACTCGCTTTAATCAGGATAGGGAAACCCACCTCTGTGGCGATTTGCTTTGCCGCTTCCACGTCCGTAATGGCTTCTTCAGTGCCGGGTACCATCGGAATGTCATATTTCGCTACAGCGGCCTTGGCGGCCAGTTTACTGCCCATCAGTTCGATGGCGGCCGGAGACGGACCAATGAAAATAATGCCCGCTTCTTCCACTTTTGCAGCAAAGCCTGCATTCTCTGATAAGAAACCGTAACCTGGGTGTACAGCATCTACCTTTAGTTGCTTACAAACTTCAATGATGTAGTCGCCGCGCAGGTAAGACTCGCTTGATTTAGGTCCACCCACACATACGGCCTCATCGGCAAAGCGTACATGCAAAGCGTTGCGGTCGGCTTCGCTGTAAATGGCTACTGTTTTGATACCCATTTCTTTAGCTGTTCGCATCACCCGCAGGGCAATCTCTCCCCGGTTGGCTACAAGAATCTTATTGATTTTTCTCATGCAGAAGCGTTTGTTTGTTTCCTTCAAAGAAAAGGCTTTAATACGAAACTTAAAAATGAGCCATCGAAAAGCAGCAGGTCTACAGCTCATAAATTGTAAATGAGTTGAATAAACCATAACTTTGCAAAGCAGTATACCTAAATTATATATTTTGTATATATTGTATAAAGCAAACTGAAATTATACAGATAACCTAATCATTACACAAGTGGATTTATTTGAAAAGTTGTTGACCAACAGAGGTCCTTTAGGCAGCCACTCACATTATGCACATGGCTATTTCACATTTCCTAAGCTTGAAGGTGAGATTGCTCCCCGCATGAAATTCAGGGGGAAAGAGGTGCTAACGTGGAGCCTGAACAACTATCTTGGCCTTGCCAACCATCCTGAGGTGCGCAAAGCTGACGCAGAGGCTGCCGCTGAGTGGGGAATGGCTACGCCTATGGGTGCCCGCATCATGTCTGGTAACACCAATCTGCACGAGCAACTTGAGTCTGAACTGGCTGATTTTGTGCAGAAGCCGGATGCGCTGTTGCTAAACTTCGGCTACCAGGGGGTAGTGTCTATCATAGATGCCCTTGTAGATCGCCACGATGTAATAGTTTACGATGCTGAGTCGCATGCCTGTATCATTGACGGTGTGCGTCTGCACCAGGGCAAGCGCTTTGTATACAGCCACAACGACATGGAAAGCCTGGAGAAGCAGCTGGAGCGTGCTACACGCTGGACAGACAACACAGGTGGTGCCATTTTAGTGATAACAGAAGGGGTGTTTGGTATGTCCGGTAACCTGGGCAAACTGAAAGAAGTAGTGGACCTGAAGGAGAAATTCAATTTCAGGCTGTTTGTAGATGATGCACATGGTTTCGGAACAATGGGTGCCACAGGTGCCGGTACCGGAGAGCACCTTGGTGTGCAGGATGGTATCGACGTATACTTCTCTACCTTCGCGAAGTCTATGGCCAGCATCGGTGCCTTTGTGGCGTCTAACGAGCAGGTAGTGGAGTACCTTCGCTATAACATGCGTTCTCAAATCTTCGCGAAGTCCTTGCCAATGCCGCTTACAGTGGGTGCCCTGAAGCGCCTGGAGCTGCTGCGCTCTAACCCTGAGCTGAAAGATAAGCTGTGGCAGGTAGTGGATGCGCTGCAAAGCGGCCTGCGTGAAAAAGGTTTCAACATCGGAACAACCGAATCTCCAGTAACACCAGTGTTCCTGAACGGCCAGATTCCGGATGCCACCCAGTTAACCCTTGACCTGCGTGAGAATTACAGCATTTTCTGTTCGATCGTAGTATATCCGGTAGTACCGAAAGACGTGATTATGCTGCGCCTTATCCCAACCGCTGCCCACTCCCTGGACGATGTAAACGAGACGATTGCGGCGTTTGAGAAAATTGCACAGAAATTGGACAAAGGCTTGTACTCAAGCCCGGCAGTTACCGCTTAACTGGCTCTAAAGGCTTATATTAAAAATCCTTAATTTTTGCTTGTTTTCATTAAATGTGTATATTAGAGCAATAAATTCAAATGTTTCACAAATAATCAATGCACAAATGAACAACAACTTTAACAAACTCAAGGACCTTGTAATGTCGCTGGAAGCGGACTTCGAAAAGTTCTACGAAAAAGGAAACGCTGCTGCTGGTACGCGTGTACGTAAAGGTATGCAAGACCTGAAAAACATGGCTCAGGACATCCGTAAGGAAGTTCAGGACATGAAAAACAGCACTGAAAGCGCAAAATAAGACATCCCCTAACAGGGCTGATAATAAAAAAGGTGGCTTATTTAAGCCACCTTTTTTATTTAACATGCTATTTTTGAGTTAGTTAACAGTAATCAGGAAATAGTTTTTCTTTCCTTTCTGCACCACCAGGTATTTTTGCTGCAGCAGGTCAAAAGAAACCGCATCATCAGGGTTCTGCACCTTCTGGCGGTTCACACTAACGCCGCCGTTCTTGATCATGCGCTTCGCTTCGCCTTTCGATTCGAAAATCTGGCCGCCTGTTATCTCTGACAGAAGGTCTGTAACGGTGGCTGCCTCAGCATAGCTTTGCTTGCTCACCTCAAGCTGTGGAACTCCTTCGAACACAGACAGCAAAACGTCTTCCCGAAGTCCTCTCAGTGTCTCTAAATCCCCTTTGCCGAATAAAATTTCTGAGGCTTCTACAGCAGCCTGATAGTCTTGTTCTGAGTGTACCCGAATTGTAACATCTTTAGCTAAGGCTTTCTGTAAAGCCCGCTGATGGGGCGCTTGTTTGTGCTCTTCAGTTATAGCGGTGATTTCATCCTGCGGTAGCAGCGTGTATACCTTAATCAGTTTTTCTGCTTCCTCATCTGACAGGTTCAACCAGAACTGGTAAAATTTATAAGGAGAGGTCAATTCCGGGTCAAGCCACACGTTGCCGCCTTCTGACTTCCCGAACTTGGTGCCATCTGATTTAGTAACCAGTTTACCTACCAGCGCAAACGCCTTTCCTCCGTCTATACGCCGGATAAGCTCTGTACCTGTAGTGATGTTACCCCACTGGTCTGAAGCGCCCATCTGTAAAGTAACGCCTTTGTTTTTATATAAGTGGTAGAAGTCGTATCCCTGAATAAGCTGGTAAGAGAACTCCGTGAAGGACAGCCCTTCGGCACGGTCGCCTTCCTCATCGGCACTGATGCGTTTCTTTACCGATTCTTTCGCCATCATGTAGTTTACCGTCAGGTGTTTGCCTACCTCACGCAGGAAGCCCAGGAAGCTGAACTCCTTGAACCAGTCGTAGTTGTTAACGATTTCGGCAGAATTGGCGCCGCTGTTAAAATCCAGAAACTTCTCCAGTTGCTTGCGGATGCCTTCCTGGTTTGCCCGGAGGGTGTTTTCATCCAGCAGGTTTCTTTCCGCTGACTTTCCTGAGGGGTCGCCGATCATGCCGGTGGCTCCGCCAACCAGCGCGATGGGTTTATGCCCTGCCCGCTGCAGCTGCACCAGCAGCATGATAGTAGCCAGGTTGCCGATGTGTAGGGAAGAGGCTGTGGGGTCAAAACCAATATAGCCAGCCGTCATACCGGAGGCAAGTTGTTCTTCTGTTCCTGGCATGAAGTCGTGGAGCATGCCTCTCCATCTCAGTTCTTCTATCAAATTCATGTAAACCAAATTCGTGTATCAGGGCAAATATAAAAAAGAGTTAGCAGTTTGGAGCCCACAAATCAGTTTCCATCAACAGAAACCATGTTTCTTATGCTGTTTCAGCAGTTGTGCCCGGCCTATCAGGTTTCTTAAATACAGAACCTCTCATACAAGCTGGAGTAAAACAACTACTGGTTACGCACAACAGAAGCTATGACATTTTCCATCAGAGCTGCAGGAGTGGAAGATCTCCCGCAGATAAAAGCCATTGATGATTATATTTTTGAAGAGGACGCTTACCCCACATTTGTTTTACGACAACTAATCGATATCACTCCTGAACTCATCAAAGTTGCCGCAGTGGAAGGAGAGGTGGTGGGTTATGCGATAGGTCACCACAACATGGAAACGGGGGAGGCATGGATACTTTCGGCTGGTGTGTTACCGGGTTGCAGGTGTGGTGGAATCGGTTTTCGCCTGCTTCAATCTTTAGTAGAAGATATGGCTGGCAATGGAGCAAGAACCATTGTTTTAACAGTGCAGCCACACAATAAAGCTGGCATTAACCTTTACCAAAAGTTGGGTTTTCAGGCTTTCAGGACATCAGAAAATTATTATCTCGACCAACTGCCCAGGCTGATCATGAAGAAGGACTTGAAGTAACCCATAATGATGCTGTTTTCGATACTAAGAGCGCAAGATAAACTGCTGACTCAGACGTAATCTATGCTGAAAGAATAAAGTAAGTCCTCAAGCCAAACACTTTCATAGTGTACATAAACCATTACTTTAAGCCTGAACAGAGGGTGTATTTAATTTCACAAGAGCCTCATTTTATCCTTTGACTTTCCCCCTGATGCTTTAAATTTGTATGGAAGAGTTCGCTTTTACTCAGCAGCTTTCTGCTGTTTTTCCAACTAATAGTTACCATGTCGCACACTCCCGAAGGCATCTTAGAACAGCTAAAGAAGAGGCAGTTTGCCCCTGTGTATTTTCTGCAGGGAGAGGAGCCTTATTACATTGACCTGATTGCGGATTATATAGAAGAGCACGCGCTGGAGGAACATGAAAAGGGATTCAACCAGGTGGTGGTGTATGGCAAGGATGTGGATGTTTCGACGGTGCTGCTACAGGCAAAACGCTTCCCGATGATGTCAGAGAAGTCGGTGGTGATTGTAAAAGAAGCGCAGAGTGTACTGGACATCGAGCGGGAAGAGGGGATGAAGCAACTGGAGACATACCTTCAGCACCCACTGCCGTCCACGATTTTAGTTTTTTGCTACAAGCACAAAACACTGGATGGACGTAAGGCGCTGGCCAAGGCGGTGAGCAAGCACGCCATACTGCTCACCACAAAAAAACTGTACGACAACCAGGTACCAGCCTGGGTGAATAATTACCTGAAGCAGAAAGGAGTTAAAGCCACGCCGCCAGCAGTTCTCATGCTGAGTGAGTTTATCGGGGCCGATTTATCCAGGCTTTCGAATGAGATAGAAAAACTTTTGATTAACCTGAAACCTGGCGCAACAATTGATGAGCGGGTTGTACAGGAGAACGTGGGCATCAGCAAGGAGTATAATATTTTTGAATTGCAGTCGGCCCTGATTGCGCGCGATGCACTGAAAACACATCGCATCATTCAGTATTTCGAGGCAAATCCCAAAAACAACCCGCTGATACCGAACCTGAGCCTGCTTTTCTCTTTTTTTACAAAACTGCTCAGCCTGCACACTGCAGCCGATAAATCGGAGGCAGGCATACGCAAAAGTTTGGGGAATCGGGGCTTTCTGGTAAAGGAGTACATGCAGGCACTACGGGTTTTCCCATTACAGCGCTGCATCGATATCATCCATTTTATCCGGGTGGCTGATTTGCAGGTGAAAGGTATAACAGGAGGCGACATGTCTGATGCCGCCATATTAAGGGAACTGGTATTTAAGATGCTGCACCCGGTGCCGCGTGTTGTAGCTGTATAGAATCTATTTATCCACAGCACACAATATTTAGCGGCGGCCCGACATTATATAGGTAATATACGATGTATGGTGCTACGGATGACTTGCATAAATGTTGGTCGTGCGGGAGAGGCTGTATAAAATTCATTAACTTTGAAACAGGGCGGTTATCACAAAGGGTGAAGGAAAGCCCTGCGGCAACAGGTTTAATTTTATTTGAGAGCAGAACATTTTGAAGGCCTGCAGAGGCAATTGATAGACATATGAAGATAGCGTACAAAATAGCACTTGCATCCGTACTGGCAGGAGGCTCTCATGTGGTGGTAGCCCAGCACACGCAGGTTTTTACCAACGAAGAAAGGTATTTCCATGAGGGAATAGAGCTGTTCGACCGGGCCAAGTATGGTGCGGCACAGGAAGCTTTCAGAAAGTATATGGAACTGGTAGGAGACGAAGCCCGCAAGGCTGATGCACAATACTATTATGCGCTCAGCGGCCTGTATCTTTTCCATCCGGATGCAGAGCAGTTGATTCTGAACTTTGCGCGTAACTACCCGTCGCACCCCAAAACGGCGCTGGCTAATTACGAGCTGGGCCTGTACTACTTCGAGAAGAAAGACTATAAGAAGTCAATCGAACTGCTGAAGCAGGCGCCCACACACCTGCTGAGCATCAAGCAAAACAAAGAGCTTGAGTTTAAGCTGGGTTATTCCTACTTCGCAACAAAAGACTTCGACAACGCCAAAATCTATTTCGATAAGAACAAGACAACAGGTTTCCGTGAAGATGAGCATCGCTTTGCCTATGCCTCTAACTACTATGCCGGTTATATTGCCTACAGGCAGGGAGACTATGCGTCTGCCAAGGCTGACCTGAAGATTGCCGAGAAGAATGAAGCTTATGCGAATATCGTTCCTTACATGATCACTGAAATCCTGTACAAGGAGAACGATATCTATGAGGTAATCCGATACGGGGAGGCTTCGCTGGCAAGAAAACCTGCCGTACAGCAGTCAGATGAAATCGCGCTTTTAGTCGGTGACGCTTATTACCAGAAGGCTGATTACAAAACCGCGGAGAAGTACTTCAACCAGTTCGCCTCGGGTAAGCGCACGCTTGATCCGGTAGTCCAGTATAAAATTGCGCTCACGGACTATAAGAACAACAACTACAAGAATGCGATAGCCAACTTCAAGGAGATAGCGCTGAAAAGGGATGCTATCGGACAGAATGCTGCTTATTACCTGGGCTTAAGTTACCTGAAGGAAAACAACAAGCAGTTTGCCCTGACAGCCTTTGACCAGGCGCGCAAAAACGACCAGGACAAAGACGTAACAGAGGCAGCTACACTAAAGTATGCCCAGGTAAGTTATGAGCTGGGGAACTTCAGGGAAGTAATCAGCTCGCTTGCGGAGTTCAACGAAAAGTATCCTGATTCGGAGCAGGGAGAGGAAGCCGACAAGCTGCTGAGCGAAGCCTATTTCGGCTCGAACAATTATGCAGAGGCTATCCGCCATATCGAGAGCCTTCCGAATAAAAGCTGGCGCATCCTGCAGACGTACCAGCGGGTTACCTACCATCACGCCGTAAACCTGTTCAATGATGCCAAGTTCCCGCAGGCTGTACAGATGCTGGATAAGTCCCTGCAGTACCCTTACGACAAGGAGGTGACAGCGTCTAGCCACTTTGTGAAAGGAGAGGCCTATTCTATCGGGCAGCGCTATAACGATGCCATCGCCAGCTATGGTGCTGTTTTCAGAACTACGCCTTCTACAAAAGCGGATTATTACACCAAGTCGCGCTACGGTTTAGGTTATGCCTACTTCAATACAAAAGAGTATGACAAGGCCCTGCCGCACTTCAAGGCATACCTGGAGTCTATTCAGCCGAGCAACCCGAACTACAACGATGCGACTGTACGACTGGCCGACCTGTATTATGTAAACAAGAACTACAACGAAGCACTGAACCTGTATGAGCGTGTGCTCTCTTCCAGTTCGCCGGACCGTGACTACGCGCTCTTCCAAAAGGGGGTCGTGCTGAGCATCAACAATAGGAACGAGCAGGCCAAAGCAGCACTGCAGGAGCTAATCAATAAATACCCGAAGTCGCGCTACCTCGATGATGCCTATTACCAGCGGGCCCTGATTGACTATGAATCAGGTAATTATCAGGCTGCCGTAACCGGTTTTACCACCCTCATCAATACAGTGCCGGACAGCAAACTGGTACCCAATGCACTGCAGAAACGCGGTACAGCCTACAGGAACCTGGGGCAGAATAATTTAGCCATCGCCGATCAGAAGCGTGTACTGGAGGAATATCCGTCTGCTAAAGTAGCCAGCGGCGCCCTTTATTCGCTACAGGAGGTGCTGGGAACAGAAAATCGCAGCAATGAGTTTGATGCCTACCTGGATAGGTTCAAAGTAGCCAACCCGGAAAGTGATGCGCTGGAAAGCGTGGAATACGAGGCTGCTAAAACCTTGTACTTCAGCCAGAAATACGACCAGGCGGTGCCTAAGTTCGAGTCTTACTTAAAGTCTTACCCGAAGAGCTCTTTCGCAGCAGATGCCCGTTATTTCCTGGCTGACTCTTACCTGCGCCAGAACAACATGCAGGTAGGCCTGCAGCGCATGAAGGAAGTAATTAGCGAAAACCGCTCAGAATATGTGAACCGTGCGATACAGCGTGTGGCAGACCTGGAGTTTGAGGCGAAGAACTATCCTGAGGCCATCAAATACTACAGCCGTCTGCGCGATTTAGCCACGAATAGAAAAGAGCAGCAGACAGCCCTGACGGGTCTGATGCAAAGTTACTTCCGCACCAACGACTATGAGGCCACAAAGCGTGCGGCAAATGAGTTGATTAGCCAGGGCAACGCTTCTCTCAATGCCTACAATTCCGCCTTACTTTTCAGGGGCAAGGCAACCTATGCCCAGGGCAACCTGGACCAGGCACTGACGCAGCTGCGCGAGACAGTGGAATCAGCATCTGATGTGAACGGCGCCGAGGCGAAATACCTGATAGCTGAAATTCTGTACAAGCAGAAGAAGTACCAGGAGTCGCTGGATGTGGCTTTCGATTTCAACACCAAGTACTCGAACTATGATTTCTGGCTGGGCAAGGCCTTCCTGATTATTGCAGATAACTATGCCGCACAGAATGAGATGTTCCAGGCCCGCGCTACCTTAAACTCCATCATCGAGAACGCGCCGAACCAGGAGATTGTAGCGGAGGCGAAGCAGAAGCTGGCAAAGCTTGATGGCAACAACCCAGCAACGCAGCCGCAGCAGAATGTGGCGCCACAGCAGGATACAGTTCCTCAGCAGCAGCCTCAACAGGGGCAGCAGGGCGCTGCCCCGAAGCAGCAGCCGGCTCAGCAAAAGAAGACGACAACAACAAAGAAGCAATAGGAAGAGATTACAACATCAGATTTTTAGAACCGGATCATCATGAAAAATAAGATAAGATTAGCCTCACTTGCTATTGTTTTGTGTGTTGGGTACAGCTACCAGAATAATGTGCAGGCGCAAAACCAGGGCTGGGGCGAGGGCGCCAAACTGGAAGATGCCGAGGTAGTTGTAGAGAAGAACCGTGTGATTGAACTTCCGCAGGCTGCCCGTAACTTCGAGAAGTTCCGTGTAGACCCACCTGAAACCGGCGACCGCAATGTGCGCTACCGTTTTGTGGACTACCGTTTGCCTTCGCAGGATATTAACCTGCAGATGCGTGTGCTTACCATAAAGCAGGATGAGTTGACAAAACTGTACGGCAATTATTTGAAGGGAGGAATCGGTAACTATGCTTCCCTGTACCTGAAAGGTTACTTCCACAACAAGCGTAGCGAAACCTCAGACATTGGCGCCGAAGTGAGCCACATCTCTTCCGCCCGTGGCCCTGTAGACAAAGCCAACTCAGCAGTCGCCAACTCTGATATCAGCGTGCATGGCGAGCAATACCTGCGCGACATGACAGTGGGCGGCAAGGTGAAGTACGGTCGCGATAAATACCACTTCTATGGCTACGAGCCGCTGCTGGAGGGTGACCAGGAGGTGGAGAGAGACACCATCCGCCAGGTGTTCAACAGAATCTCTGCCGATGCCTTCCTGCATAACCAAACCTCAGGCTCTCCTTTCCAATTCAGGGGAGATGCACAGTTTCGCTACCTGAACGACCGATATGCCATGAGCGAGAGTAACCTCGCGATGAAGCTGCGCAGTGAATACGGCATTGATGAAGCGTCAGCCTTCAGGGTAGACGCAGACCTTTCTTTCCTGTCGCATAAAGACTCCGCCACTGTCAGCCGTAATTTCTTTAAGCTGAACACAGCCTATGAGCGCCAGTTAAATGCCATCCGCCTTACGTTAGGTGCCAAAGTTGCTTATACCGGCGACACGGTTAACAATGCCCGCAAGCTGAATGTGTACCCGATGGTACGTGTCGGCTTGGAGCCTATCAAAGGTAACCTGTTGATTTACGCAGGATTAGGTGGTGACCTGGAAAGGGTTACTTTATATCAGCTGACGCAGGAGAACCCATGGCTCGCACCTGATGTTCGCGTAGCAGATATAAACAAAGGGCTGGAGGTGTATGGTGGCTTCCAGGCGAACCTGGCGAACTATGTGCAATTGAATGCGCGTGTAGCTTACCAGAACTACCGCAACCTGTACTTCTACAACAACACTGTTGCCGATCCGGCAAAGTTTGACCTGGTGTATGATGATGGTGTTACAAACGTGCTGAATTTTTATACGGAGGCTTCTTTCAACTATTCCGATGAAATCAGGCTGGGTATAAAGGCTGATTATAACAGCTATAACACAGATGAGTTAGAGAAACCCTTTCATCGTCCGGAGCTGATGTCGAGCATTTACGGCACCTACAACTTCTATGATAAGATTCTCTTTAATTCAGAACTTTACTATATTGGGAGTTCATTCGGGCGCGTTTACCGTGCTGATGGCTCATCAGAGTTGCGGGAAACGGACACCATTGTGGATCTGAATCTGAAGGCGGATTACCGCTTTACAAATAACTTTACCATTTTCCTGATGGCTAATAACTTGCTCGGGCAGAAGTACGAAAGGTTCGTGAATTATCCGAGCAAAAGCATCAACATAATAGGAGGCGTAACTTACTCATTCTAATTGCTTATGGTAGAAAAGCATATTAAGTCACTGCTCTATGACCACGACTGTGTCATCATCCCCGAGTTTGGCGGGCTGATAACACGTTATGTGTCAGCTAAAATCAATCCGGTGAAGCATACGTTTGCGCCACCCTCCAAGAAGATTGCTTTCAATGAGAAGCTTGTTCTGAACGATGGCTTGCTAATCAGCACCATTGCTTACCACAACAACATCTCTAAAGAAGAGGCACAGCAGCTGGTGACTTCTTTTGTGCACCTGGCAAAAGCTAAACTGCATACTGAAAACCGGTTTGAGCTGCCGGAAATCGGGGTGTTCCGGTATAACCCGGAGCAAAAGCTGGAATTCGAATACATGGAAGGAGACAACCTGCTGGACGCGAGCTTTGGATTGCCTGAGCTTGTTGCCCGACCTGTGCGGGTGGAGGAGCCAGCGGTGCTGCGCACCCTTATCAAGGAGCGACAGCAGGAGCGGGCGGAAGAAAAGCAGCCGTTCCGTAAACGCCTCAAGAGAGCTTATAATGTTGCAGCCGGCCTGGCTCTTGCCGGTTTAACAGGCTCCGCACTGTATTTTCTGTCGCTTCAGGCAGATTACAACCTGAGCAGCCTGAATCCCATTTCGCTGTTTAACTCAAACTACACCTTGAGCAAAGCTTCTTTAAGTAACAGGTATGCAGCTAATTATATGCCTGTTTCAGAAGATGAGCGTGTTGCTTTATATGCAGCTATTCTTCCGGAAGAAGCTACTGAAGTAGTTTGGGAAGAGGAACAGCCTGAAACTGTAGCAGAAGCCTCTTTTACCTCTGGTGCTGACAGTGCTGCTTTAACTGTTCTTGCAGAGGAGCAAGTAAATCAGGAAGTTAAAGAAGAAGTGGTTCTTCCTGCCAAAGAAGTAAAGCCAGCAGAGCCGGTGCTCACAATTAAAGAGAAGAGCGGACGTTCCTACATCATCATCGGCGGCTATTCTACAACAGAGAACGCGGCTGTAAGACGTGATGCTGCCCGCCAGGACGGTCATGATTCTAAAACACTGACGCCCGGGCCAAACAGCAAATTATACCGCGTTTCCATAGCTGACTTTGCTACACCAGAAGAGGCAAAAGCGGCGCTTAACAACTATAAAAAATCATTCGGAGAAACTATTTGGGTACTTAATTACTAACATGACCTCACTCTTATTACAAATCACGACTACTGCTGCTGACACAACAGCAGCCCTTGCTGAGGGAGCCGAAGCAGGACAAGAATCTGTAAGGCTGATTGACCTGGCGCTAGCAGGTGGCTGGGCCATGATACCGCTCGCGTTGCTTTCTCTCGCTGCCATTTACATTTTTGTGGAACGGTTCCTTACCTTGAAGAAAGCCGCAAAAAACCCGGAAGGCTTTAACGACCGCATCAAGAAAATGGTATTGGCCGGAGATATCAACGGCGCCAAAATGCTTTGCGCGCAAACCAACACTCCGGTTTCACACATGATTGAGAAAGGCCTGACAAGAATTGGTAACCCGCTTAAGAACATCGAGACTTCTATCGAGAACGTGGGTAAAATCGAAATCAGCCGTTTAGAGAAAAACCTTTCTGCGCTGGCTACTATTGCGGGTGCTGCCCCTATGCTCGGGTTCCTTGGTACAGTAACCGGTATGATTGGTGCCTTTATCGCTATTGCACAGGCAGAGGGTTCTGTAAGCCCTAAGTTGCTTTCAAGCGGTATCTACGAGGCCATGGTAACCACTGCTACCGGACTTATCATCGGTCTTCCGGCTTATGTAGGATACAACTACCTGGTATCTAAAATTGACAGCATTGTGCATGCCATGGAATACTCTTCTATTGAGTTCCTTGATGTATTACAAGAACCACAACTGTAGAAATGAATCTTCGCTCCAAAAACAGGACTAATGCAGAGTTCAGCATGTCGTCTATGACGGACATTATATTCCTGTTGCTTATCTTCTTCATGCTTACCTCTAACTTTGTAACGCCATCCGGCTTGCCGGTAAGCTTGCCAAGCAGTAAGACTTCTGACATTGTAATGCAGAAGATAAGCATCACGATTAGCAAGGACCTGGAATATTACCTGAACGACAGCCGTATCGCGCCAGAGGAAATAGAGCCACAGCTCACAGCGCTGCTGCAGGGAACAGAGCAGGGTGCTGTGGTGTTACACGTAGACAAGAGCGTGCCTGTGGAACACCTGGCAAGGGTGGCCGGCATCGCTAAAAACCTGAATGCAAGTGTTACGCTGGCAACAGTGCCAGCCGAATAAGAAAGAACTATGGCAATTGCCCAATCCCATGAGGAAGAAAAGAACAAGCGCATTGCGGCTGGTGTCAGCATTGGCATGCACGTGCTGCTTGTCCTTTTCCTGATATACATGCTGGCATGGCGGGCACCTGATCCGCCTGCACCCCAGTTCGGCATTGAGTTGAACTTTGGTATGGATGCTGCAGGCAGTGGTAACATCCAAACGACAGCAGCTAAAAACGTGTCGAAGAACACAGAGGACAGTAAACCTGCCCCTACACAACCAGACCCGCTGCCAGAGCCGCAACCTATCGCCAAAGCGACGCCACCATCCCCGCCTCAGCCGGTGGAAACACCGAAAGTGACGACTACTACAGCGGAAGCACCGGTTTCGGTGAAGGAGGTAACCAAACCACAGCCAAAGCCGCAGCCTACTAAGGAAGAGGTGAAGCCACAGCCAAAAGCAGAACCGACAGAGGAAGTGGTGAAGAAAGAGCCGGAAAAGCCACGGTCGCTTTACCCGGGCAAACCCACTACCAGCACCGGAAACGGTAAAAGCGGCTCATCTGATGAGGCTACAGGCAACAACAATGGCGACGATAAAAACGCGGTTGGAGATAAAGGTGACCCTGAAGGCAAAGTAGATGCGAAGGCACTTTACGGAAAAGCCGGTGGTGGCGCAGGAGGCTCCCTGAACATGCCGGGCTGGCGCTATGATATTGAGCCTCGTAAAGACCCTTACAGCAACGAAACTGGTATCGTAAAGTTCAATATCAGGATTGATGCAGACGGAAACCTGACCGGGGTGACGGTGGTAGAGAGCAATGTGTCGCCGCAGGTAGTGGCCTGGTACAAAGAGCAGCTTCAGAAAACGACTTTCAGCCGTACAGGCTCCGGAACGACGAACGCAGGAGCTACTGGCGTGGTAACATTCCGGATTACCTCCCGCTAAACAGCATACACGATTACGATTTATGACTTATCAAGAGTGCCTTGATTATTTATACCAGCAATTGCCGATGTTTCACCGCATCGGCAATGCTGCTTTTAAGAAGAGCCTGGACAATATAATAGCGCTTTGTGAGGCCTTGGGGCAACCGCAGCACCAGTTCAAAACAGTGCATGTAGCGGGCACAAATGGCAAGGGCAGCAGTTCTCATATGCTGGCTGCCGTGTTGCAGGAGTCCGGTTACAAAACAGGTCTGTATACCTCGCCCCATCTTAAATCCTTTACCGAGCGTGTACGCGTGAATGGGGTAGAGGTGCCCGAAAGGTATGTGGTGGATTTTGTTCAGCAGCACAAGCCTTTATTCGAAAGCATACAGCCTTCTTTTTTTGAGATGACTGTGGCGCTGGCCTTCAAATACTTCGCCGATGAGCAGGTGGACATTGCCGTCATAGAGGTAGGACTTGGCGGCCGGCTTGATTCAACGAACATCATCATACCGGAGGTGTCGCTGATTACGAGTATTGGCTACGATCACCAGGCCCTGTTAGGAGACACCATCACCGCTATTGCCACCGAAAAGGCAGGAATCATCAAAGCGGGTGTGCCTGCCGTTATCAGCACCCGCCAGCAGGAGGCGCAGGAGGTTTTCGAGGCTAAAGCCGAAGAGGTAGGAGCACCACTTTATTTTGCAACGGACCTTTTCAGGGTGGAGCGAACAGAAGCCTCTAATGAGCGGCAGGTCTTTCAGGTATACCGGGAAGAAAAGTCTTTCCTGCCGGGCCTGGGCCTGGATTTAGGAGGCACCTACCAGAAGTATAACCTCCCGGGCGTGCTGCAGACACTTTTCCTTTTACACGACAAAGGCTACACCATCACGAATACCTCCTTAAGAAAAGGTCTGGCGAACACGAAAGCTATTACGGGCCTGAAAGGGAGGTGGCAGGTGTTGAACAGGAAGCCTTTAACTATCTGTGACACGGGCCATAATGAGGATGGAGTCAAGCAAATACTGAAGCAGTTGGAAGCGTTGAAGCCTAAGCACGTGCACATGGTATTCGGTGTCGTAAACGACAAGGATGTCAACAGTATTCTGAAGCTGCTGCCAGCGCAATACTCGTATTATTTCTGCCAGGCCAATATACCACGCGCTCTTCCTGCACACGAGTTGCAGGAGAAAGCAGCAGCAGCAGGCCTGCAGGGGCAGGCGTTTGACGCTGTACCTGCAGCAGTTGAGGCTGCTAAGGCAAATGCTGCACCCGATGAGGTTATTTTTATTGGAGGTAGTACCTTTGTGGTTGCAGAGATTGAAGAACTATAATTAATGGCAAGATCTAAATTAGCAAAATTTGCCGCTATCGGTGAGCGGCATAATGTAATAGAACCGGGCGATGAGCGATACGGCCAGTTAAAAGGGAAGTGGCGCACGGAACACTTTCAAAACAACAATCCCATTGTACTGGAAGTAGGTTGTGGTCGTGGAGAATATACCTTAGGTATGGCCCGGCTTTTTCCAAATAAAAACTTCATAGGGTCTGATATCAAAGGAGAGCGTCTTTGGAAAGGAAGCACACTGGCAGAGGAGGACGAAATGCAGAACGTGGCTTTCCTGAGGACTTTTATCGAGCAGATGGATGATAACTTTGCAGAGAACGAAATAGATGAGATCTGGATAACATTCCCGGACCCACGCCCCCGCGACCGTGACATCAAGCGCCGCCTCACGTCGCCTCGTTACCTGGAATTGTATCGAAGGATTCTGAAGCCTGGCGGGCTAATTCATCTTAAAACGGACAACCTTGGCCTGTATGAATACACCTTAGAGGTGCTGCAGGAGCAGGAGGCTGACATCAGCCACCTGTTGCATACCTCCGACCTATATCAGTCAGACCTGCAGGAGCATACACTGGGTATTTATACTACCTACGAAAAGCGATATCTAGCTGAGGGTGTTCCTATTAAGTACCTCCAGCTGCAGTTTAAGTAAGCATTAAAAAAACACCCAACACCGTGCGGATTTTTCTCCTGCTGTGTTGGGTGTTTTGAATTTAAAAGTAGTTGTCTCCAGGGGCTGTTGGTAGTGCCTAGAATTTATTGCTCTTCAACCAGTTCAGGCCACGTTCAAACCAGGCATCAGTAGTAGTAGGGTTGTTTAAGCCAAACCCATGGCCGCCGTTCTGGTATACATGAAGTTCTGCCGGCACCTGGTGCTGCAGGAGAGCCTCATAAAAAACAATGCTGTTTTTTACCGGCACGGCTTTGTCATCTGAAGCATGCACTAAAAAGGTCAAAGGTGTCTGCGCGGTTACTCTTTTCTCATTGGAGAATTCATTCTGTTTGTCTGCTGTGGCTTCCTTTCCAATTAGATTGTCAAAGGAGCCCTGGTGCGCGAACGTTTTGTTACTGCTGATAACAGGGTAGAGGAGCATCATGAAGTCCGGGCGAAGGTTCGTTCTGGAAGGGTTGGGGATATAAGCCTGCTGAAAGTGTGTGCCAGCGGTAGAGGCCAGATGCCCTCCGGCAGAAAAACCCATGATTCCGACCTTCTCCGGGTTGATATTCCATTCCTTGGCGCCCTCACGTATGAGCAGCAGGGCCTGCTGTGCGTCCTGAACAGGTGCCAGGTCAGGGCGTGTGGAGGTTTTCGGGTCAGGTAACCGGTACTTTAGCACAAATGCTGCAATACCCTGTTCGTTAAACTTCCTTGCCACATCGTGCCCCTCGTGGCCTGCCGCTACAATGGCATAACCTCCTCCCGGGCAAATAAGTACTGCAGTGCCTGTTGCTTTCTCTTTTGGAGGAAGATACACTGCAAGCGTGGGTTTCCTGATTTTACTGAACCGTAGCCTGCCGCCCTCGTTACTGGAAGCCTCTTCATCCGGACCCGGAATATCATTCGGAATCTGTTTGCTATATAAAGGAATTTCCAGCTGCTTTTGCTGGCTTAAAGCGTTGGTCAATGGCATAAAGCAAATTAAGAGTAAAAGCAGGAGCAGGTTTTGCCTCTTCATAAAATTTGTTGTTTACAGGTGCGACTTGGGGAACAGTAAAGAAGGTTTACGCCAATTTAAGTACAAAGAAGAGAAAAGGAAGCCATGGGAGTGTGCACATGGCTCTTCTTATCTTGCGTCTCAAGCGTACACGGTGGCGTTACCTAAGCTTCTTCTATTTCTTCAAATATTTCCTGCAGTTCATCGAAGTCTTTCAGACCTGGCTTAATTTCATGCCCCCCCTGCAGACCAATACCTGCTGGCTTTATCTTATCAAGCGTGTGCTTGATGTTTTCTTTGTCTATTCCGAAGCCGATGTACACATTGAATTCCTTGGCGATGCTCTTCAGAAACTTCATGTTCGTTTCATCCACTTTTTGGAAGTCATCCGAATACACAATAAACGCATGCACAACAGGGCTGTACAGCTCCATCATTTCTAAAAGCTCGCTCTCTACCGTGTCCTTGTTGATGAATATCTTTTGTATAACCGGGCGCGATATTTCTTCAATCTCATCAATCAGGTAAGGAGTGTCCAGCTGGATGTAGTCGAGGCCAAACTCTTCTGACATGTCGTTGATGATTTCAGGCTTGGCGCGGGTAAACTCCCCCGCAATCTGAACACCTGATACCCATCCTGCAATTTCCTTCAGCGTTTCCGGTTTCACGCGCTCCGGGTCATCCAGTTTCAGGTTAAAACCAATTATGTCTACACCCATTCCGGCGCAGTAACGCGCATCACTTAAATTATTAATGCCATTTACTATAACAGAGGTACGTAAGCCCATGTTTGATTATTTATTTGTATAATTTAAAATTTCCTGTAGCTGTATTGTGATTCAAAGTAAAACCCATTTACTGAACCATGCCAACTTTTTACGCTTTTTTTCTATATTGGGATGGTTTTCTAACCTGTTTAACGCTATTGGAATTGGATTATTTACCTTCCTGAATCTTTATAACTCTCTTGTTGTTGCTATATTTGCATTATCAATAAATATTTAAGTAGAAATACACTTTTTATATAGATGAGTAACAAAGGAAGGGTATTAGTAGCCATGAGCGGCGGCATCGACAGTTCGGTGGCAGCCGTAATGCTGCATGAGCAGGGCTACGAGGTAGTGGGGATGACAATGAAAACTTGGGACTATGCCTCCAGCGGGGCAAGCAAGAAAGAAACCGGTTGCTGCAGCCTCGACTCCATCAACGATGCCCGTAACATTGCCGTTCAATTAGGATTCCCGCATTATATTATAGACATCCGCGACGAGTTTGGAGATTATGTCATCAACCATTTCACAGAGGAGTACTTGGCGGGTCGTACGCCAAACCCATGTGTGCTGTGCAACACGCACATAAAATGGGACGCGCTGTTGCGCCGTGCCGACCAGCTTGGCTGTGATTTTATTGCGACCGGGCATTATGCCAATGTGCGCGAAGAGAACGGCCGCTACATTATTTCAAAAGGGCTTGACGAGAACAAAGACCAGTCTTATGCGCTGTGGGGCATCTCACAGAAGAGCCTGAGCCGCACCATTTTCCCGCTGGGAAAACTGCATAAATCAGAAATCCGCCAGATGGCCATGGACCGCGGCTTCACTGAGCTGGTGAACAAGCCGGAGTCCTATGAAATTTGTTTTATTCCGGATAACGATTACCGCGGCTTTCTGAAGCGCCGTGTAGCCGGGCTGGAAGAAAAAGTGGCCGGTGGTAACTTTGTGCTCGAAGATGGCACAGTAGTGGGCAAGCATGAAGGCTACCCTTTCTATACCATCGGGCAGCGCAAAGGCCTGGGCATTGCCTTAGGTTTCCCGGCTTACGTTACCCGCATCGAAAAGGAGACTAACCAGGTGGTATTGGGTAACTATGAGGAACTGGCGAAAAATGCCATGACCGTTGGCAAACTCAGCATGTCCAAGTACGAAAACCTGATTGACAGGCCAATTCCAACTGTAACAAAGGTGCGTTACAACGACCCTGGTACTGAGGCTATCATTGAGCAGGAGGGAGATAAAATGAAGGTACACTTCCTGAGCGGTGTGCATGCCATTGCGCCTGGCCAGGCCGCTGTGTTTTACGAGGGAGACGATGTAGTAGGAGGTGGATGGATCGAGTCTAATTATAACCTGGATTATATTAAACTAGACGTGCTACAATAATGAGAAAAGCGCTGTTGCTTTTGGTCGTACTGGCTGGCTTTTTAGCCGGCTGTGAGGACAAGTACAAAGAACCTGATCCGCAGGCCATGGGCTACGGCTACTATCCGCTCGAAGTTGGGGATTACCGCATCTACAATGTGCTGGATATTAAATACCTGCATGATGTGGGCGATACCACCCGTTTCCAGTTGAAGGAACGCGTGGAAACCTCCTTCTATGACCAAACCAACAAGCTCAATCATAAAATAATCCGCTCTGTTCGGCCGGATGCCAACAGCCCCTGGGTAGATGATTCTGTGTTTGTGGTATCAAAGCAGAACACCATGGTACTGCTTACAAAGGACAACACGAAATATGTAAAGCTTGTATTTCCCATGAAAGCGGGCCTTACCTGGCTAGGCGATGCTTATAACAACAGGATAGCAGACAGTTATACACCCGGGAAGAGACGCTCGGACTATTATGAGAGCAAGGAATCGTATACCTATATGAATCCTGGACAGCCCATCACCATCAATGGTACAGTTTATCCGAAGTCTGTTATTGTTGTGCAAGGTTCTCCAACAGAAACCTGGATTGGCTATGATGATCGCAAAGAGGTGTATGCAGAAGACATCGGAATGGTGTACAGGCTGTTTACCCGTATCATTTATTGCAATGATACGGATTCAGAAGACTGTGATTACGCCATTGGTTATAAGCTTCAGGGCCACGAGCGCCACGAAGAGTTAGTGTCCTACGGAAAAGAATAACCTATGCGTCAACTGTTCCTCTTCCTCAGTTTTACACTCCTTATTATACCTGCCGTATCGGCGCAGGAAACAGGTGGTGGCGCTGGGGCAGAGGAACAGAAACGCTTGGTGTACTTCACAGATAAAAACAATACGCCCTACTCCATTTCCAACCCGCTTCAGTTCCTGTCGCTGAAGGCCCTGGAGCGCAGGCAACGGCAGAACATCCCCCTCACACACCGGGACCTGCCTGTAAACCCCGCCTATGTAGCGGGTCTAAAAGCTCTGGAGGTGACGGTGTGGTATACTTCCCGTTGGTTCAATGCAGCCGTGGTACAGTGCTCTGATGCGAAGATGCAGGAGATAGAAGCCCTTTCCTACGTCAGAAGCTCAAGAACTCTGAACCGTATTGCTCTCAAAACGGAAGCCAGGCAGCATGTAAAGCAGGAGGTGGAGGAGTTGGTGTCAACATCTTCAAGAACAAAAGTATCGCTCGAAAGCAGTGACTATGGCCCAGCCTTTCACCAGGCCGACATGCTGGGTGCGGATGCGTTGCATGCTGCCGGATATGCTGGTGAGGGTATGACCATTGCTGTCTTCGATGCAGGTTTCCCTGCTGTGAACACCCTCGATGCTTTTTCGCACCTTTTTCAGAATAACCAGCTGAAAGGTACGTTTGATTTTGTGCAGAAGCAGCAAAACGTATTCGGCGCAGATGCACACGGCACCGCCGTACTCTCCACCATGGCAGCTTATGCCCCTGGTAAAATTATCGGGACTGCCTATGCGGCCAACTACCTGCTGCTGCGTACGGAGGAGGCCGCTTCTGAACACAATATAGAAGAAATCAACTGGTTGCTGGCGGCAGAGTATGCCGATAGCGCCGGTGCCGATGTCATTAATTCCTCACTTGGCTACACGACCTTCGACAGTCCTTCCACAAGCTACACGTACAGCGACATGGATGGCAATACCGCCTTGGTATCAAAAGCGGCAGACATGGCGGCTGCAACAGGTATCCTGGTGGTGGTGAGTGCCGGAAATGAAGGGGCCAGAACCTGGCGCTATATTTCAGCCCCAGCTGATGCCGATTCTGTTTTGGCAGTTGGGGCCGTAGACTCCCTTGGCGTGAAGGCTGCCTTCAGCTCCTTTGGGCCTACAGCAGACGGCCAGGTGAAACCGGATGTGGTGGCACTGGGTCAGAGAGCCTACGTGCTCACAAGGACAGGGGCAGTAGTGCAGGCAAACGGCACTTCTTTTGCCGCGCCTATCATGGCAGGTTTTGTAACAAGCCTCTGGCAGGCAAACTACAGTAAGACCAATATGCAGATGATACAGCTTGTGCGGCAAATGGGGAGCAACGCTACCTCACCGGGAAACAGTACCGGTTACGGTATTCCGGATTATGCCAATGTGCTGACGTCACTCCCACAACTGCCTTTGAAGGGTACTGCGTATATCTCGAACCCGGTAAAGGAGGAGGCGATTGTGCTGGCATTGAATCAGAACTGGTGGAGGCAGAGCCTGGAGGTGCAGGTGCTGGACGCCACCGGCAAGCAGGTGTTCCGGCAGTTTATACCCTCAGCGCAGGCAGAGCAGGCACTGCATCTTCAGCCACAGCAGTTAAAGGCCGGGCTGTACCTGTGCCGCCTGCGCTCCGGCAGCCGCGTCATCACACTTAGGTTTGTAAAATTGTAAGTTTAAAACTGTCATGCCGAACGCAGTGAGAAGTCCGGGTTCCGCAATCTGACAGATTGCTCACTGCGTCCGAAACAGCATTTATACATTAAGCTGACTGCCCTGGCTCTTCCACAGAGGGAATGAGTCCTTCTTTTAATCATTAAATAGTTACCTTTGCCGGTATGAAACCTATCATTGCCCCTTCTGTACTTGCCTCTGATTTTGCCAACCTGCAGGCAGAGGTAGAAATGCTCAACAAGAGCCAGGCTGACTGGCTGCACATCGATATTATGGACGGCCGCTTTGTGCCTAACATTTCTTTTGGCTTTCCGGTGATGGAAGCTATCAGGCGCTATGCGCAGAAGCCAATGGATGTGCACCTGATGATTGAAGAGCCGGAGCGGTACATCGAACAGTTCCGAGCAGCCGGTGCCGATACCATCACTGTACACTACGAAGCCTGTACGCACTTGCACCGCACGGTGCAGCAGATAAAGGCCACCGGGGCGAAGGCCGGTATTGCCCTCAACCCGCACACATCTGTGGCTTTACTGGAGGATGTGGTGGCAGATGCCGACCTAGTATTGCTGATGTCGGTGAACCCTGGTTTTGGCGGTCAGAAGTTTATTGAGAACACCTACCGTAAAATAGAGGCAATGAAGAACCTGATCATTGCCCGTAACTCCAAGGCTTTGATTGAGATTGACGGCGGAGTGAATCAGGACAATGCGCAGCGTTTACTCGAGAAAGGTGCTGATGTGCTGGTAGCAGGAAGCTTTGTTTTCTCTTCTGCTGATCCTGTCCAAACGATCGCCGACCTTAAATCCTCAAAATAAACAGGACTCATGCTGAAGTACTTGCCTGTATGGTTCCTGCTGCTGTTGCCCCTGGCTGTTTCAGCGCAACAGGCACGAATCATCGGTAATGTGCTGAACACAGAGCGTCAGCCCCTGGAACTGGCCACAGTAGCCGTAAAAGGTACTTCGCTGGCAACCCAGACAAAGGCCGGTGGGGCTTTTGAGCTGCAGGTGCCGGCCCAAAAGGAACTGGTACTGCTGGTCAGGTACCTGGGGTACAAGGAGCTGCAGCAGACAGTACAGCTGAAGCCCAATGAAACACTGCGCCTGCAACTGGTGCTGCAGCCCAACAGCCAGGCGTTGGGTACACTGGACGTACGCGGGAAGAATGATCAGGACACGCGGGAGCAGGTGAGCGTGACGAAGCTGGACCCGCGGGACATCAGGAACCTGCCGTCCGCCTACGGCGACTTCAACAAAATACTGGTGACACTGCCCGGCGTAACCAGCAACAACGAGCTTTCCAGTACCTACTCGGTGCGCGGCGGCAACTACGACGAAAACCTTGTGTACGTCAACAACATCGAAATCTACCGGCCTTTCCTGATAACAGCCGCGCAGCAGGAGGGGCTGAGCTTTGTGAATCCGGACCTGGTGGAGAACATCAACTTCTCTTCCGGCGGATGGCAGCCGAAGTACGGGGATAAGCTGTCTTCGGTGCTCAATATCCAGTACAAACAGCCCAGGAAATTTGCCGGCTCTGTTAGCGGTGGTCTGACGGGTGGTACCTTGCACCTGGAGTCCGCTTCGAAAAACAGGAAAGTGTCTTACCTGGTGGGGGCGCGCCATAAAAACGGGCAGTACCTGCTGCAGGGCTTGCAGGTGGATGGCAGGTATAATCCAGTCTTCACCGATGCACAGGCTTATGTGAGCGTGGATCTTTCAGGTGACACATTAAAAAGAGGACGCACGGTATTAGGTATTTTGGGCAGTTACGCCCGGAACAATTTTACTGTTGAGCCGGAGTCGCAGGTTACCACCTTTGGTACGCGCCAGGCCCCGTTACGCCTTTCGGTGGGATTCGAGGGGCAGGAGCTGATGGAGTATACGACGTATCAGGCAGGGCTGAACCTGACGCACCGTTTTTCAGATAATGTTACCTCTGAAGTCATCATTTCGGCTGTGCATTCCTGGGAGCGCGAGTTTCGGGATGTGGAAGCCTACTACCGGCTTTGCGACGTAAGCACCACCGGCAATAACATAGGGGAGTGCCAGCAGGAGCTGGGTTTTGGAACCCAATACGACAATGCCCGCAATACCCTGCTGGCACGCATCGGCACTGCCGAAATCCGGAACAGCTGGCGTATGAGCCAGCGCAGCAACCTACAGTTCGGTGCTAAGATAAGTTCAGAAAACATAACCGATAAGCTGGCAGAATACGGTTTCACCGATTCCGCCGACTTTGTGAGTCAGAATTACTTCCTGCGTTCGGCCCTCGATCTGAACACCCTCCGTTACAGTGGCTATGTACAGCAAACCATCGAACTGGATTCGCTTAAAACCATCACCTACGGGCTACGGGCCACTTACTGGGATTATAACCAGGAGCTGAACATTTCGCCACGGGTACAGTATTCCTTTATCACGCGGCATAACCCGGATCTGTCTTTCAAGGCCGCACTGGGGGCTTATTACCAGCCACCGTTTTACCGCGAGCTGCGTAATTTTGAGGGGGAGCTGAATCCGCAGATCAAAGCGCAACGGGCAGTGCATGCCATCGTGGGCAGCGATTACCTTTTCCAGTCCTGGGACCGCGACTTTAAATTCACGGCAGAGGCCTACTATAAGTGGATGACCAACGTGATCCCGTACGACATCGACAATGTGCGCCTGCGCTATTATGCCCGCAACAATGCCAAAGCTTACGCAGCTGGTTTGGATATGCGCGTACATGGGGAATTTATACCCGGTGCGGAATCCTGGCTGAGCCTGGGGCTGATGACGACAAAAGAGAATGTGCTGGGCGATTCCTTGTCTGTTTACAACGCAGCAGGTGAAGTGGTAGGTAAGCAGGAGCAGGGCTACCTGCGCAGGCCGACAGACCAACTGGTGAACGTGGGGGTTTTCTTCCAGGACCACCTGCCGGACAATCCCACTATCCGGATGTACCTGAACCTGGTGTATGGCAGCGGCCTGCCTTTTGGCCCTCCCCGCCAGCCGGAATACCGGAACGCCTTCGACGGCAAAGCCTACAAACGCATCGATCTGGGTTTTTCCAAATTGATTGTACTGGAAAGTGAGTTGGTGGAGCGAAAAGATGTGTCGCTGGAGAGCCTGTGGATTGGCCTGGAGGTGCTGAATTTGATTGACGCCAGGAACCGCGTGTCGTATACCTATGTCAGCGACGTCAACGGCCTGACCTACGCCATTCCCAACTTCCTCACCGGCCGCCGCCTCAACCTCCGGTTTGTAGCGAAGTTCTGATAAGTTTCAGTATTACAACACACAGTGCTTGCTGTCATCTCGAGCAAAGCGAGAGATCTGGGATATTGCATGACCCTTCATAATCCAGATCTCTCGCTTTGCTCGAGATGACAATAAAAGAACAGAACCTACTCCTGCACATCCTCATTCAAAAACCTCCAACCAGGGTTAAGGCTCCTGATCAGGTTCTCCTTTTTCGAACGACTCCATTTCTTGATTTCTTTCTCCCTTTCAATAACATGGTTGACATCAGTAAATCGCTCATAATAGACCAGGTTGTTACAATGATACAGACCAGCAAAAGTAGAAGGATTGCCTGCATTTGCTGCATGCTCCCTAAGCCGTCGCACTAAATCATTTGTCATCCCAGTATATAGTGTCGTCTTTTTTGGATTGGTTGTGATGTATACAAAGTAGTTGTGAGAGACCATAGTATAGATACGGAACATCAACACATGTTGTCATTTCGAACATGCCTGAGACGAGAGTCGAAAGGGACCTGCGTAGCAGTGAGAAATCTGAATGATTTCATGACCCTGCCATAACTCAGATTTCTCCCGATGGTCGAAATGACAATAATGGTCGAAATGACAATAAAGGAAAAAGGGAAGCTACACTAACTGTAACTTCCCTCTCTCAATTTGCAACTTATCCTTACTTCCGCTTCTTCCACTCATTATAGGCCCTTTCTATCTGGGGGGCATACTCTTTGTAGGTTTCCGGCTCTGTTGTGCCAAGCTTCATGGCCTTGGCAGACAGGGTAGAAGCCATCTGGTATTCTTTGTTGTAGGCGTACAGCCTCGCTTTGATCCAGTTGTTAAAGAAGTTGTCTTTGATGGCGATGGATTTGTTTATCCACTCCAACGCCTTCTCATGGTGTTCCTTGCGTGGGAGCATGTATTCGGCACATTGCGCCCAGATATACCAGTCGTCCGGAGCTGCTTTGGCAAGCGCCTCGTTGATATTGGCCAGGGCTTTCTTTTCTACCTCCGTCTCTATGTTCAGGGTCACTTTCCTGTTCTCCCACATCAAATTCAGTTTGCCTTTGTTGGCACTCAGGTCTGAGAAGGAGAATTGCATCGTCTCCGTAAAAGTATTCTTCTTTGGTCTTACCTCCAAGTAGGCCACATCGTTCAGTTCATTATAGCCTTCCAAACCCCACAGGCCGGTGTCCTTGTTCAGTACCACCTGCCATACCGAATCGCTTTGCGGAAAAATGAAGAAAGAGTACGTGCCGGCGGGTACACGCTCCTGGTTCAGGAACAGGTCGTCGGTGAAAGTGATAAGCGTTGCCTCGTTGGCACCAGCGCGCCAGAGGGAGCCATAAGGCACAAGGTCACCGAATATCTTTCTGCCTTTCACACTGGGGGCGTGGTAATTCACGGTAATGTCAGTTAAACCAATCGTCTGCTTCACCATCGCCGCAGGGCTGGCCTGTGGCAGCACCACCTGGGCGGAGGCAGAATAGGTGCCGGTGAATAGAAATAACAGCAGACAGAACAGGTAATTTTTCATGGTGATGTAGTGTTGATAGCCCTTAGATATTTTACAGCATAGGAGAAAAAATTATGCCAGAGTATACGAATTCTTGAATAATGTGCGAAGGTAGTAAAATTAGCCGCAGGTTTTACACGGCTGTTCTTCCTCATCAGGCAGGGTGCAGTTCTTTTTATACTGCTCATACACTCTGTTCATCTATATGTGAAAGAATAAAAAGATGCTTTTATCTAGTCGAATAGCACAATATTCTGCTTTAAAAATATTTGTAGACAAGCATGAAACATTTGCATCTTTATATAGTATAACGCCTATTTAATATTGATTAATTATAACGGTTTTTACAAGAGCTATTACCAGCTAAATTCATCTTGTTCATGTTATAAGTTGTTGTTAGTCATATACTTTATGTAAGATAATAGCTGCTCTATTGCCTTTAGATTATAGTATTCAGCTACTTGATTATAACCAAATATAATTGTTAGCATAAATTCTTTTAATAAAAATACTTTACATAACTTTGTGCCATTGTAAAATAAGTACATAAATTTGAACTATTAGAACTTTAGCCGAGTTGGTAGCATTATAATAGTCAATCACGTCTAAAAATTTACCCATTCCACTTCAGACAGTAGAAATGTAGTCCCGGCGGTTTCCAGGTAGACCTTAGGACAATTGCATCTTCGCTATGTGCCACAGCTTTTCGCCCTGGTGAAGGCCTTGCTGTGTATTTTTTCACCTCTTTAACCTATTTGTTCATCAACTAACACATGAATGTAAAACATTTACTCAAACCAAAGGCTAATTGGCGGGTCTTCTTCCTAGCTGCCTTTATTACATCACTCACAATGCTGGGAGTTACAGCATTTGAAAACTATGCACCGACGGTGTCATCTGACAAACTGGATTATGCACCAGGTGAAGTAGCTATAATTACTGGTTACGGTTGGACGCAAGATGAATATGTGGATGTGCACTTCGAGGAAACGCCTGCATATCACGAAGAGCATCAGCATGATTATCATGGAATCAAAGTTGAACAAGATGGTACCTGGACAATCAGATACCAAATTGAAGAACGGCATTTAGGAGTTGCATTTGATGTGCATGTAATAGGCAAGCAGTCTGGAGCTGAAGCACATACTCATTTTACTGATGGTAGTGCTGATTTCAAAGTAGAAGGTGTTCCTGCAAACACTAATATTACCGTTGGATTAGACTACGAAGCTGCGGTTGGAACTTCATTAACTTCTATATCTTTTTTATCGCAGAATACTTCCTCATCTATTGCAGCAAAAAATGGGAGTGGTTTGATAAAGTTTAAATATCCTTTATTATTAACTGGTTCAGATGGTAAATTATATAAAGTAACAGGTTTAAATTCTACGGTTGGTAGGACTGTTACAAACTTGAATTATACTACTTCAGAAACTCTTAATACAGTGGAAAGTAGTGTAGAATCAGGGGGACAGAGTGCTGTTAGTAATATAAAAGCTATTTACAAAAAAGCGACAACACTAACAGCAGCTAACATAACAGGTCAACAAGGAGGTTCAGTAACACTATCGGCTAACCTAAAAGAAAGTGGAGTGAACCTTGTGAGTAAAACAGTAAGATTTACTTTTAATGGTACAAACTATACTTCTCCTCTAACTAATAATGGAGGAAATACAAGTGTAACAATTAATATTGGTAATATTGCTGTAGGAGACTACTCATATGCAGTTGCCTTTCTAGAAGACACTGAATTCGCAGGTAGTACTGCAACTGGAACTGTTACAGTTACTCCAGCTTGTACGGCTCCAGTAGTTTCTGTTCCAGCTATAGCCTCCGTAAATACTGAAGCAGGCACATGTGGTGCCTCGGTTTCTTTTGAAGCCACAGCAACAGGTACTACGCCATCTATCACTTATATTATCAATGGTAAAACTGAAGTATCTCCATTTGTATTTCCTGTTGGTTCTACTACAGTAACTGCCACTGCAGCTAACAGCTGTGGAACAGATAGTAAGTCATTCGTANGACTGTTGAGGATAACGCTGGCAACACTGAAACTGCCACTCAGGTGGTAACAGTGACAGACAACGTGAAGCCAAGCATCACGGCTCCTGCTGCCGTGGCTGCCACGACCAACACTGCTTGTACTGCCACAGGTGTTGCCTTGGGCACGCCGGTGACTGGAGACAACTGCGGCGTGAAGAGAGTGACCAACAACGCTCCTGAGGCTTTCCCACTTGGTGAGACTACTGTAACGTGGACTGTTGAGGATAACGCTGGCAACACTGAAACTGCCACTCAGGTAGTAACAGTGACCAATACATCTCCGAGCAATATCCTTATAACTGGTCCAGTAGATCCAGTTCAGCTAAACAGTAGTGTTACTCTGAAAGCTACATTCTCTGACAACAACATCAAGTCAGCAACTTGGGATTGGGGTTATAAAACTACTACTGGTGCATCTGTAGTAACGAATCAGAATATCAGTGCAAATACAACTACTGCAAGCCACACTTACCCAGCAGCTGGTGTTTATACTGTGACTCTGAAACTAGAAGATCATTGCGGTTCAACAGCTGAAGAAACATTTAAGTATGTTGTTATGTTTGATCCAAATGGTGGATTTGTAACAGGTGGTGGTTGGATAGATTCACCTCCAGGTGCACATGTTGCTAACCCTGAAGATAAAGGAGGTAGAGCAAACTTCGGTTTTGTAGCTAAGTATAAAAAAGGTTCGAATGAAGTTGATGGTAACACTGTGTTTCAATATCAGACTGGTAACCTCAGTTTTAAGAGTTCGAGCCATACAGCTGGTACACTTGTAATATCTGGAGGTATAAAAGCAAACTTCAAAGGTGAAGGTTACATAAACAACGATGCTACCACTGTTTACCAGTTTACGGTTGTAGCCACAGATGGGCATGCGACAGGTGGTGATGGCAAAGACCGTTTTAGAATGAAAATAGTTAATAAGAGTAACGGTACTCTTGTTTATGACAATCAATTTAATGCTGATGAAAACGCTGAACTTGATAATAGAACAGTTCTTGGTGGTGGTTCTATTGTAATTCATCAGCCTACTAAGACAACTTCAGGAAGTAAACTTGTTGCTGCATCTAAGCCGGAACTCGAGCAACCAGCTACCAAATTCCAGAACTACCCGAACCCATACAACGACAGAACAACGATCACTTTCACTTCTGTGAAAGAAGAAAGCTTCGCCCTGGAAGTGTATGACGTGAAAGGTGCGTTGGTGAGAAAAGTAGACATGGGCGTGACAGAGGCTGGCAAAACTTACTCTTATGAGTTTGAAAGCCGCAACATGCCGGAGGGTATGTACTTTGCACGACTGATTACGCCTTCAGGTGTACAGACAATCAAAATGGTGCTGAAAAAATAGTACCAGGTCTTAAGCCTTTTTAAAAGCAAAAGAGCCGGTGCCCCAAAGGGTGCCGGCTCTTTTGCTTTTAAAAAGGCTTATCAAGACGCTAATTTTTTTCAACTGCAGAAGTTGTTCACTAGATAAGCGCTTGCCAGCATCATACTGCTGTTGCCAAAGTCAGCAGAAGCTAAAACCCTCAGGCTGTATCTATCCATTTCCTTTTCTGTTCACTAATATAGTGCGTAGTACATGTTGTGTTATATCTACAACCTTTTCATTTCCTGAAGGTATAAGAGGGGAGATGATGTAATTCAGAACGCTTTCTGTAGAAGAGGCGTCACCTTAAGAGTGTACCATGGTTGTTTGCAGATTAATATTACGAAAGCTTTTCGAACTGATCTCCTAGTGGTTCTCCAGCTGTGTTTTACTTCTTATGTGCTGCCTGTTTTGTTTAAGTTGCATATTTTAACAGCGTTTGTTTTTATATATTCAAAAAACCGCTTTACTTTGTAGCATTCTACATGAGCGCAACTTATCTCTATAGCACCCCATCTCCTTTAGCAACACCAGTTGCTTCGGCTGCACATGTACGTTTCTACCACATCCATCATTCCTCGTAAGAGGAATAAAACTACTATATTGCCCCCCAGGGTGTGTGCCCGATTTTGTTCTTTGCCGGAAGCAAAGGCATCTTTTCCTGTTATAAAAAAAGAATTCTCTAAAAATACCTTTTATGCTACGATTAGCTATCCAGAAATCCGGTAGGCTGAGTGAAGATTCGCTGAACCTGATCCGTGAATGTGGTATCTCCTTTGTCAACAGCTCCCTGAAGCTCAAAACTGAATCAACGAACTTCCCACTCGAAATTCTGTACCTCCGCGATGATGATATTCCCGGCTATGTAGCCGACGGCGTGGCCGACATCGGCATAGTGGGCGAAAACGTGCTGGTAGAAGAGGGGAAGCAGTCGCTGACGGTGGAGAAACTGGGCTTCTCTAAATGCCGCCTGGCTCTTGCTGTTCCTAAAACCATGGAATACAACTCCATCCAGGACCTGAACGGAAAAAACATAGCCACTTCCTACCCGAACCTGCTGCAGGCTTACCTGAAAGAGCAGGGCGTGGAGGCGGATATCCATACCATCAGCGGCTCCGTAGAAATTGCCCCAAGCATCGGCCTGGCAGAAGCGATTTGTGATATTGTGAGTTCGGGCAGCACCCTCATCAGCAACGGTCTGAAAGAGGTGGAGCGCGTGTTCAAATCAGAGGCAGCCCTTATTGCAAATGAGGACCTGAGCGAAGAAAAGCGGGAGATCCTGGAAAAACTCCTGTTCCGGATACATGCCGTGCAGCGTGCTCGCAAAAAGAAGTATATTCTGCTGAACGCACCAAACGAGAGCCTGGATGAAATCCGTGCCTTACTGCCAAGCATCAAGTCGCCTACCATTCTGCCGCTGGCCGAAGATGGCTGGAGCTCGCTGCATTCCGTGGTGAATGAAGACGACTTCTGGGAGATTATCGAGAAGATAAAAGCTGCCGGTGCACAGGGCATTCTGGTTATTCCGATAGAAAAAATGATTATCTAAGGCATGCGTAAAATCATAAATCCAAATCAGGGGGAATGGCAGGAGCTGGTAAAGCGCCCTACCAAAAAACTGGAAGAACTGGAGCCGGGCATACTCGAAACATTCAGGCTGGTGCAGGAGCGGGGTGATGCTGCCCTGCTGGAACTGGCTGCGAAGTACGACGGGGTGCAGTTGGAAAGCCTTTTAGCCACAGAAGAAGAAATTGCGGCGGCAGAATCCAGGATATCCGCGGAACTGAAAGCGGCCATTCTACAGGCATACAGCAACATCCAGGTATTTCATACACAGCAGGCAGAGCCGATGAAGCAGGTAGAGACCATGCCGGGTGTGACCTGCTGGCGCAAAAGTTTGGCCATCGAAAATGTAGGCCTGTACATTCCGGGTGGCACAGCGCCTTTGTTTTCCACGCTGCTGATGCTGGGCGTGCCGGCACGTATTGCCGGATGCAAAGAACTTGTGCTTTGCACGCCTCCATCCAAAGATGGCTCTGTACACCCAGCCATATTGTATACCGCTTCTCTTTTAGGGGTGAACAGGGTGGTGAAGACAGGCGGTGCACAGGCTGTAGCCGCACTGGCTTTTGGTACAGAAACAGTGCCTGCCGTTTACAAGATATTCGGCCCCGGAAACCAATACGTGACGGTTGCCAAGCAACTGGTGAGCAAAGCCGGTGTGGCGATTGATTTACCTGCCGGACCGTCGGAGGTGCTGGTGATGGCCGACGATTCTGCCAACCCTGCTTTTGTGGCCGCCGACCTGCTGTCGCAGGCAGAGCACGGGGCGGATTCGCAGGTGGTACTGCTCACGACTTCTGAAAAACTGCTGGCGAAAGTGGAGCAGGAACTGGAAGCACAGTTAGCTGTTTTGCCCCGTAAAGAATTTGCACAGAAAGCACTGGATAACAGCATCGGAGTTGTTTTGGGAAGCGTGTCAGAAATGATGGACTTCTCGAACCTCTACGCCCCAGAGCACCTGATCCTTTCCATCCTCAATTTCGAAGAGGCGCTGGACAGCATCACCAATGCGGGTTCGGTTTTCCTCGGGAACTACAGCCCGGAGTCTGCCGGTGACTATGCTTCGGGCACCAACCACACGCTGCCTACCAATGGCTATGCCCGCGCCTACAGTGGCGTGTCATTAGACAGCTTTGTGAAGAAGATTACCTTCCAGTACATCACGCCGGAAGGTTTGCAGCAGATTGGCAGCACCATCGAAACCATGGCCGCCGCCGAAGGGCTGGAGGCGCATAAAAATGCAGTTAGTATAAGATTGAAGGAGGTAAACCGTGTTTAACCTGAATGCTATTATCCGGCCGAATGTGCAGAAGATGAAAGCCTACTCTTCGGCCCGTGACGAATTTAAAGGCGCTGCCAGTGTGTTCCTGGATGCCAATGAAAATAACCTCGGCAGCCTTGCCGGCGAAAACTATAACCGCTACCCGGACCCGCACCAGAAGAAGCTGAAGGAGCGCATTGCGGAACTGAAGGACGTGCAGCCAGACCAGATTTTCCTGGGCAACGGCAGCGACGAGGCCATCGACCTGCTGTTCCGGATGGTGTGCCGCCCCGGGCAGGATGCTATGCTGCACCTGCCGCCTACCTACGGTATGTACGAGGTGTCTGCCAACCTGAACGATGTGGCGCTGGAGGCCGTGCAGCTGACGCCTGATTTCCAGATACCGGTAGAGGAGCTGCTGGCGCAGGTGAAGCCGAACACCAAAATCATCTTTATCTGCACGCCGAACAATCCCACTGGGAACGCCATCGACACGAAGAGCATAGAAACCATTCTGCGCAATTTCAACGGATTGGTGGTGCTGGACGAGGCTTACGTAGACTTCGGCCATACGCCAAGCTGGACCACCCGCCTGGCTGAATTCCCGAACCTGGTTGTGTTGCAGACTTTTTCAAAAGCGTGGGGAATGGCCGGTTTGCGCCTCGGTCTTGCTTTCGCCTCTGCCGAAATCATCTCTGTACTGGATAAAATCAAGCCGCCTTACAACATCAACGAGGCCACGCAGGAACTGGCACTGGAGGCCCTGACCCGTTCTGAAGCCCTGAAGGACATGGTAGAGGAGATTGTGCAGGAGCGCACGCTGCTCATGCAGGTACTGCCTACACTGGACGCGGTAGAGAAAGTTTTCCCTTCGGATGCCAACTTCATCCTGGTGAAGGTGAAAGACGCAAATGGCCTGTACAAATACCTCCTGGGCGAAGGCATTGTGGTGCGCAACCGCTCCAGCCTGCCCGGTTGCGAGGGCTGCCTGCGCATATCAGTCGGTACACTGGAAGAAAACCAGCAGTTGATACAGGCGATTTCTGAGTTTGAGTAGGCCTGTACTCCTGATTTGATTAACCTGCACCAAAGCCTTCAACTCAGAAAGCAAAAGCTGTACTGTCATTTCGAGCGCAGTGAGAAATCTGTGTTATTTCATGACCCCGCAATATTTCAGATTTCTCACTGCGTTCGAAATGACAATGGTTTTATATAATAGGTAGGTACCTTCCGCCCTTGCTGTGTCTTTTGACCAGCAAGCATTTGTAGGTGAAAACACACAACAAGGGCTGCGTTTGAAGCCAGAAGTAAAGTATTTACCATTAAGCTTTCGAAGCAATTAATTAAACCAGTCCACATAATTTTAAAAGACTACCATCACTTAGTCCCTATGTCATTTGCCCTTTATCTATAGACCTCAACATGAAAAAAGCATTAATCATAGACCGTGACGGCACCATCCTGGTTGAGCCGAAAACGGATTACCAGGTAGACTCTTTTGAGAAGTTTGCCTTTGTGCCCGGCTCCATCAGCAACATGGCGAAGATTTTCCGCGAACTGGATTACGAGTTCGTGATGGTAACCAACCAGGACGGCCTGGGCACCGACTCTTACCCGGAAGATACCTTTTGGCCTTATCAAAACAAGATGCTGGAGATTCTGGAAAGCGAGGGAATCAAATTTGATGACATCCTGATTGACCGCAGCTTTGAGCACGAGGGGCTGGAGACACGTAAGCCGGGCATTGGCATGATGAAAAAATACCTGGCAGGAGAGTATGACCTGGAGAACAGCTACGTGATAGGCGACCGTCTGACAGACGTGAAGCTGGCGCAGAACCTGGGAGCCAAAGCCATTTTTATCGGCGACACTCCGGCAGAAGGGGCAGCCCTGAGCACAAACAGCTGGGAGGAGATCTACGCTTTCCTGAAGCAGCCAGCTACACGCAAAGCAACTGTAAGACGCCGCACTTCTGAAACAGACATCCTGGTGGAGCTAAACCTGGATGGTACTGGTAAAAAGGATTTAAATACCGGCTTAGGCTTCTTTGACCACATGCTGGAGCAGGTGGCGAAGCACGGAAAGCTGGACCTGACTGTACAGGTAAAAGGCGACCTGCACATAGACGAGCATCACACCATCGAAGACACAGGTTTGGCATTGGGCGAAGCCTTCCTGCAGGCACTAGGCGATAAGCGCGGTATCAGCCGCTATGGCTTTTTCCTGCTGCCTATGGACGACGTGCTGGCCCAGGTGGCCATCGACTTCAGCGGCAGGCCCTGGGCAGTATGGGATGGTGAGTTCAGGCGGGAAAAAGTAGGGGACATGCCAACAGAGATGTTCTACCACTTTTTCAAGTCTTTCAGCGATACCTCCAAATCGAACCTGAATGTAAAGGTGGAAGGGCAGAATGAGCACCACAAGATAGAGGCTGTTTTTAAAGCTTTTGCACGGGCCATCCGAATGGCCGTAGAGCGAGACCTGCAGGATACCACCATCCCTAGTACAAAAGGTACGCTTTAGAGGAAAAAATATAGCAGTAAAAGAAGTGTCTGTGTTCAACCGCTTCTTTTACTGCCATTTTATATAATTTAATTAGCCCGGAGCCAATCTTCTGCTTCTTCCACTGTTTCGAAGGTGCTGATACATTCATAATCCTGCACAAAGCGCAGTGATTTGTCTGTAGAGAGCCTGCTTAGTTTACTAGGCGAGTACACCCAGGCAAAACATAGCATCCCGGCCGCATTCATCCTTGGCATCCAGTCTTGCCCAACCCATTTTGAAGCGCCAGACCATATTCCTTCCACATTGGTGTTGTCGTTCAGGATTTTATAGCATTGATGTTCCTCCATGAAGTGGAGGATCTTTTCA
This sequence comes from Pontibacter brevis, assembly GCF_054779655.1. Lineage (NCBI taxonomy): Bacteria > Pseudomonadati > Bacteroidota > Cytophagia > Cytophagales > Hymenobacteraceae > Pontibacter > Pontibacter brevis. The sequence continues at coordinate 56,759 of NZ_BAAGXV010000007.1, read as the reverse complement.
CAGCCTGCTGTAACTGTATCAACATTTACATATCCCCGCCAATTCACATAGATCCAATCTTCCAGGTGGTTTAGCTCGATTACAATATAAGTGTCTCTGTATAAAATTTCGTTTCGTGCTAATTTCATCATTCAGCTCACCTTTTAGTACGAAGGCCACAAATTTAATACGCAAAAATGAAGGAAGCTACTAAATATAGTATATTTATTATATCTTAATATATAAGGCAGTATCCAGCTAAAATGCTATATGTTTTTTCCTGTTACCAAATCGGGAGTTTTCAAAACATTGATTTCCTGATTTTTGCCAGTTAAGAAACAAATTGTATATAGCCGGTCCACCTCCTTAATGAAAAATCAAATTTTTACACAAAACTGTAAAATTTATACTAGGAGTATGCGACCGGGTGCTGCGCGGCTCATATTATCCGGACAACTGCTGTCTTTAAACGTTATTCCCCTAATCCCGGAATCTACCCCAAAGGGTCCTGCTGGAGTCAGGTTCTACCAGTCGTCTTTAGTCAGAAACCTGGTAAAGTCGCCTATACTACGTTCAGCCATAGCAGGTCATTCTTTAATTCGCAGGCTCTTGGGTGGACTGATACCTGTCTTACAATATCTACTTTCGATACTGTTTTACCTCGTATGCCTGCACAACCTAAAAATTGTTCTTTTTTCATTATAAAAATTTAAGCGTAACTTTAAGACTAACGGGTAAAAAGAAGGTTTCATTGTTGCCTCAAACCTCCTGAAGCACGAATCTCCCGGCTTAGGGAAACAATACTTCAGTTGCATAGCTAGTTATAATAGAAGCAGGCATCCTGCCTTTTCCCATATTTCTTCAGAATTAATTTTACATTCCTTCGGGAGATACCGGTCAGCATGAGGCGAATTGTTATTTTTTTTATTTTTCTGTTTTTTTCTCACCCTTACACTTTTTCCCAGGATATAGGTTTTGATAATGTTGCCTCCGCTGCGGTTACTGCTGAAGCGGTTCAAAAGTTATCTAAAGCCATTACTTTTCAGACCGCTTCAGATGTGAATGAGGAGGAAGTCCGGTATTCAGAGTTTCTGGACCTTCACGACTACCTCGGGGAAGCATTTCCTGCCTTGCACCAGCAACTGCAGAAAAAAGTTGTGAATGGTTACAGCCTGCTGTATACCTGGCTAGGCAAGGACCCTGAACTGCCTCCTATACTGTTAAGTGCACACATGGATGTGGTGCCGGTAGAGGAAGAGACAAAAGACGACTGGCAGCAGCCCCCTTATGCGGGCGTGGTGAAAGACGGCTACATCTGGGGCCGTGGGGCTTTAGACGACAAGTACCGTGTAATAGCCATTATGGAGGCTGTGGAGCAGCTGGTGCTGCAGGGGTATAGCCCCGAAAGAACTATTTACCTGGCTTTTGGGCATGATGAAGAAATAGGGGGCACCGCCGGGGCTGGCAAAATAAGCGCTTTTCTGCAGGAGCAGGGTGTGAGACTCGAAGCTGTGTTTGACGAAGGGCTTGCCATAGCCAAAGGCGTGCTGCCGGGTATAGAAGAGCCTATTGCTTTTATCGGCACGGCCGCAAAGGGGGGCATTAACCTGCAGCTAAAGGTAAAAGGGGAGGGAGGCCATTCTTCTGCACCACCCCGCGATACCCCGATCTCCATTTTAAGTGCTGCCCTGAGTCGCCTGCACGACAACCCTTTTCCAGCCCGCATGATTCCGACCTCAAAAGAAACCATGGAATTGATGGCTGATAAAATGGGAGGCAGGTACAAATTTGCCATGCGGCATTATGGCCTTTTCAAAGGTAAGATTTTAAAGATGCTGGCACACGACAGGGCCACCGATGCACTCATTCGCACACAAATGTCTCCTACTGTTTTAGAGGCCGGAGACGCTTATAACGTGATGCCTCGTATGGCGAAGGCTGTACTGAACATTCGCATACTGAACGGGGAAACAAAGCAAACGGTGCTGGAGCACGTTAACCGAGCCATCAACGATGAGCGGGTGCTGGTAGAGCAGGTGGGCGTGTATACCCCGCCATCGCCCATCACTACAACGGATACCTGGATTTATGCTGCATTAGAGCAGAGTATCAGGCAAACCTTTCCGGATGTTTCACTTGTGGTACCAGCTCTCTTCCCGGGTTCAACAGACGCGAAGCATTATGCCAGTCTCACGAACAACATCTTTCGCTTTGCGCCACAGGTGGTAAGCCGGGAGGATGCACAGTTGGTGCATAATGTAGATGAGCGCCAGGAGGTGGAGGTTTTCGAAACCAGCATTGGCTTCTATAAGAAGCTGATAAGGAATACCTGTGGCGATGCTCCTCTCCAGGTAGTACTGCAGCAGGAGGAGGAGGGTTTTCCGGTTGATGTAACGAATGATTAAAAAAACAGGGCTAATTGTTGGGAGTTTTCAAATTAGCCTCTACATTTGTAAAAGTCGGGGCTAAGTTAGCCTTTCCTGTTAAAGACAAAGATATAAGTGAATCAGAACCTACATACAGCTTGGTGGTGGCACGTTGAAAATCAGAACGTGAACAGCACAGCTATGTAGTTTATGAAGAAATGAAATAGCACACGATATAAGAGAAAAGCCCGCTGTTCACAGGAATAGCGGGCTTTTTGTTTAGCACCTTCTATAAAACAATGAAGAACTACAAAATCAGTACTACCTTTAAGCGCCTGCTGGCCGATACGCTGACACCTGTTAGCGTATACCTGAAACTACGCGATCGCTTCCCTAACAGCATCCTGCTGGAAAGCTCCGATTACCACGGCGCGGAGAACAGCTTCTCTTATATCTGTTGCAGCCCTATGGCCAGCATCAAGGCGGAGAACGAGGTGCTGACAGAGACTTTCCCGGATGGCAGTGTCCGCCATACCGACATCACGAAAGAGGTAAATGTGCCCGCGCAACTGGCTGCTTTTGCCGGAAGTTTCGACATAGAAGAGCAGAATAAGTTTAACTTCATCCACAATGGGCTCTTCGGCTACATGAACTACGATGCCGTGCGTTACTTTGAGGATATAGATTTGAACCTTCGGCCGGACCGCCAGCAGATCCCTGATTTATACTATGCGGTGTACCGCCACATCATTGCCATCAACCATTTTACGAACGAGGCTTTCATTTTCGCCCATAACTACAACCAGGGCAGCGATGATGGCATCAGCCAGCTGGAGGCGCTGCTGAACAGCCGCAACATCCCGAGCTATTCTTTCAAGCCTGTAGGTGAGGAAGAGCACAACATCAGCGGCAACGATTTTTTAAAGAACATCGAGAAGGCAAAGCAGCATTGTTTCAGGGGGGATGTGTTCCAGTTGGTGCTTTCCCGGCGTTTTGCCCAGGCCTTCCAGGGGGATGAGTTTAACGTGTACCGGGCCCTCCGCTCTGTAAACCCTTCGCCTTACCTGTTTTACTTCGACTACGGCAGCTTTAAAATTTTCGGCTCCTCTCCGGAGGCGCAGCTGGTGATAAAAGACAAAAAGGCAAGTATCTTTCCAATTGCAGGTACCTTCAGAAGAACCGGAGATGATGCCGCGGATGCTGCCCTTGCCGAGAAACTACTGGCAGACCCGAAAGAGAACGCCGAGCACGTGATGCTGGTGGACCTGGCCCGTAACGACATCAGCCGCAATGGCCACAGCGTGAAAGTAGAGACCTTCCGCGAGATACAGTTCTATTCCCATGTGATTCACCTGGTTTCCAAAGTATCCGGAGAGCTGAACAAACAGGAGGATTCACTGCCGATGATAGCCAGCACTTTTCCGGCGGGTACCTTGTCTGGGGCACCTAAGCATATGGCCATGCAGCTCATCGACCGCTACGAAACCACCAACCGAGCCTTTTACGGTGGCTGTATCGGCTTCCTTGACTTCAACGGGAACTTTAACAGCGCCATCATGATTCGATCTTTTTTAAGCAAAGACTATAAATTATACTACCAGGCCGGTGCAGGCATTGTGGCCGCTTCTAACCCCGAGAGTGAGCTGCAGGAGGTAGACAATAAACTGATGGCACTGCGCCGTGCCCTTCAAATAGCACAGGAGATTAACTGATATGAAAGTTCTTGTTATTGATAACTACGACTCGTTTACTTATAACCTCGTGCACCTGCTGCAGGAGTTAGGCGCACAGGTAACGGTGCGGCGGAATGATAAAATCACCTTGGAGGAGGTCGGTAAATTTCAGAAGATCATGCTCTCACCAGGCCCGGGTATCCCGGATGAGGCAGGTATTCTGAAGGATGTCATCCGTACGTATGGGGCGAGCAGGAGCCTGTTTGGCGTATGCTTAGGCCATCAAGCCATTGGTGAAGTATATGGTGGCAAGTTGTTTAACAGCAATGAGGTGTGGCATGGAATTGCCACACCAGTGCGTGTGGTAAGCGAGGACGAGCCGCTATTCCGGAACCTGCCACAGCAGTTCGGAACAGGCCGCTACCACTCCTGGTTAGTGGAAGAGCAAATGCCGGACTGCCTGGTGCCAACCGCGGTAGACGAGGCTGGCCGTATTATGGCCCTCCGCCACAAGGAGCATGATGTACGAGGCGTGCAGTTCCACCCCGAGTCAGTGCTGACGGAGCATGGAAAGCAAATCATAAAGAACTGGCTGGAAAGCTGAGTTAGTAGCAGGATTACGGGGCAGAGGGTAAAAGACTTTACAAGAATAAGGTCATCCTGGTCCTTTTACAATGACCTTTTTCCTGTTTACAAATTCTTTTGTCCTTTGTCTAACAGTCTTTAATATAAATAAAGCAATGAAAGAAATATTGAATCACCTGTTCGAGCATAAGACGCTTACAAAAGAGCAGGCCCGGGAAGTGCTGGTAAATGTGACTGCAGGGAAATATAACCAGAACCAGATTTCCAGCTTCCTGACTGTTTTTATGATGCGGAGCATTACGGTAGACGAACTAGAAGGCTTCCGGAGCGCCTTGCTCGACCTTTGCCACCGCGTTGATCTGGATGCTTATCAACCAATAGACTTGTGTGGTACGGGTGGTGACGGTAAAGATACTTTCAACATCAGCACGCTGTCCTCTTTTGTTGTGGCGGCTGCCGGCGTGCATGTGGCCAAGCACGGAAACTACGGCGTGTCTTCTTCCTGTGGTTCCTCGAATGTGCTGGAGGCTTTGGGTGTCAGGTTTACAACGGATACCGATGCACTGGAACGAAGCATCGACAAATACAACATCTGCTTTTTGCACGCGCCCCTGTTCCACCCCGCCATGAAGAGCGTGGGGTCAATTCGCAGAGAGTTAGGTGTTAAAACTTTTTTCAATATGCTGGGCCCGATGGTGAACCCAGCCTTCCCAAAGCGCCAGATGGTAGGAGTTTTCAGCCTGGAGCTTGCCCGCATGTACGGCTATCTTTACCAGCAGCAGCCAGACGTTCACTACAGCATTATCCACACCCTGGATGGTTATGATGAAGTTTCCCTGACTAGTCCTTTCAAAGTGATTTCTGATAACAAAGAGGCCTTGTATGATGCGGAAACGCTGGGCCTTCCAACCCTGCAGCACGGTCAGATAAAAGGCGGTGGGGATGTAGCGGCATCAGCAGAAATCTTCCTGAACGTACTGGAAGGGAAAGGCACGGAAGCGCAGAAAGCGGTAGTAGCAGCTAATGCCGGTATGGCTCTACAAACGGCCAAGCCGGAATTGGCTGTTCAGGATGCTGTTGCCCTTGCGAAGGAAACACTTGAGTCAGGGGAGGCTTATGCCTTATTTAACAGGCTGATAAACGACGAGAAACTGGCAACGGCCTGACAACCGGCTTCCTGCCATGAGCAAGGCAGGTACGGCGAGGTTGGACGGCTCAATTCATAAACTTAAATTTGCCTCCAATAAGGCACCAGCATACGAAACAACATGAACATCTTAGACGAAATCATTGCCCAGAAATATAAAGAAGTAGCCGAGCGCAGGGAACTGTACCCGGTAAAGCTGCTGGAGAAAAGTATTTACTTTGGTACTCCCTGTGTTTCCCTGGAGCACTACCTGCTGCGCCCCGATAAAAGTGGCATTATTGCAGAGATAAAGCGAAAGTCACCTTCTAAGGGTGACATTAACCCCTATGTTTCTGTAGAGAGAACCTCTATCGGCTATATGCAGGCGGGTGCCTCCGCTTTGTCTGTCCTGACAGATACAAACTACTTTGGGGGAAAGAACGAGGACCTGATTACTGCCAGAAAATTTAACTATTGCCCCATCCTGCGTAAAGACTTTGTGGTCGACGAGTACCAGATCGTGGAAGCAAAGTCTATTGGTGCGGATGCCATTCTACTGATTGCGGCGGCGCTGGAGCCTGCCCGCCTGAAGGAACTGGCCGCCTTTGCACGAAGCCTCGGCCTTGAAGTATTACTGGAGGTACATGACCTGGAGGAGTTGCAGCAGAGCCTGAATGATAATGTTACGGTGGTGGGGGTGAACAACCGTAACCTGAAAACCTTTACTACCGATGTCGGTTTATCTTTTGAGCTGGCAAAGCACATTCCTGAAGGGATGACCAAGATTTCGGAAAGTGGCCTGAGCCAGCCGCAAACACTGGTGGATCTGCAGGAGGCAGGCTATAACGGCTTCCTGATTGGCGAAAGCTTCATGACCAGCAGCCGGCCGGAGCGTGCTGCCGCTGCCTTTATAAAAGAATTCCTGGCACTGCAGGAAAAGAAGGGGACCCTGGCATGAAGGCAAAAGTCTGCGGCATGCGTGAACCCGAGAACATCCGGCAAGTAGCTGCGCTGCAACCGGATTTTATGGGTTTTATCTTCTACCAGGCATCCAAGCGTTTTGTCGGAGACACCATCACACCCGAATTGCTGGCTTCGCTGCCTGCTTCTGTCCAAAAAATAGGTGTGTTTGTGAACCAGAGCACCGAGGAGATAAAAGAAACGGTAAAAATTTACGGACTGGACCTGGTGCAGCTACATGGCAAGGAAACGCCACGGCAATGCCAGGAGCTGCAGGAAGCAGGCATCCGGATGATCAAAGCGTTCTCTGTGGACGATGCTTTCTCCTTTGAAAGCACCTTGCTGTATGAACGGTACTGCGACTATTTTCTGTTTGATACCAAAGGCAAGCAATACGGTGGTAATGGGGTGGTTTTTGATTGGGAACTGCTGAAAGGGCATATTTCTACCAAACCGTACTTCCTGAGCGGTGGGTTGAGCCTGCAGAACCTGCAGAGCGAGGAGTTCCAGAAGCTCAGGCCCAAACCTTTTGCCGTGGATGTAAACAGTGGCTTTGAACAGGAGCCAGGCTTGAAAAAGGTGGCGCAACTGAAGGAACTGATGCCGTTAATAAAAAGCAAGTTATAATGTGCCACCCGACGATAGGAGCGATCTGAATAAGTAAGTCAAAACCTATATCAGATTTCTCCCTTTGGTCGAAATGACAATTAGTAATAGAGACTAAAAACATGAAATACTCAGTTGACGAAAACGGCTTTTACGGCAAATTCGGTGGAGCCTATATCCCTGAAATGCTGTTCCCGAATGTAGAAGAGCTTCGCGAAAATTACCTCAAAATCATGCAGGAGCCCGCTTTCCAGGAGGAACTGCAGGCACTGCTAAAAGATTATGTGGGGCGCCCCACGCCGCTTTATTTTGCTAGGCGCCTGTCGGAGAAATACAACACCCAAATCTACCTGAAGCGGGAAGACCTGAACCATACCGGGGCCCATAAAATCAACAATACCGTAGGCCAGGTGCTTATGGCAAAGCGGCTGGGTAAGAAACGCATTATTGCCGAGACAGGTGCTGGTCAGCATGGGGTGGCCACCGCAACGGTGTGTGCCCTGATGAACCTGGAGTGTATCGTGTACATGGGCGAGGTAGATATTCTGCGCCAGGCACCTAACGTTGCCCGCATGAAGATGCTGGGTGCTACGGTGGTACCTGCCACCAGCGGAAGCCGCACTTTAAAAGACGCTACCAACGAAGCTATCCGCGACTGGATCAATAATCCTGAAGACACTTACTATATCATTGGCTCTGTAGTTGGTCCACATCCATACCCAGATATGGTGGCACGCTTCCAGGCTATTATCTCGGAAGAGATGAAGTGGCAGTTAAAGGAGAAGACAGGCAAAGAGAACCCGGATTATGTGGTCGCCTGTGTGGGAGGTGGCAGCAATGCAGCGGGTGCTTTCTACCACTACCTCGATACACCTGAAGTGAAACTGGTTGCTGTGGAAGCCGCCGGGATGGGCGTAGAGTCAGGGGAGTCTGCTGCTACGTCTGTGCTTGGTAAGGAGGGCATCATCCATGGTAGCCGTACTTTACTTATGCAGACGGAAGACGGGCAGGTAACGGAGCCTTACTCTATCTCTGCCGGTTTGGACTACCCGGGAGTTGGACCGATGCACGCGCACCTGCACGAGTCGAAGCGGGCTATCTTCGAAAACATCACCGATGAGGAAGCATTGCAGGCAGTACTGGAACTCACAAGGCTGGAAGGGATAATTCCGGCGCTTGAAAGTGCCCATGCCATTGCTGCGCTGGATAGAATAGGAGCAAAGCCTGAGGATGTAGTGGTGGTGAACCTGTCAGGCCGGGGTGATAAAGATTTGACAACGTACTTAGATAGATTCCAATTAAATGGATAACAGAATCAAGACGCTTTTTGAACAGAAGCCGCAGGGCCTGCTCTCTGTTTACTTCACAGCAGGTTACCCTAACTTAGAAGACACTGTACCGATTATACTGGAGCTTGAGAAAAATGGCGTAGACCTGATTGAGGTGGGCATGCCGTTCTCTGATCCACTGGCTGATGGACCTACCATACAGCAAAGCAGCGATATAGCGTTACGCAACGGGATGACGATTGCAAAGCTGTTTGAGCAGTTAAAAGATATCCGGCAGAAAACACAGATTCCGCTGGTGCTGATGGGCTACCTGAACCCGGTGATGCAGTTTGGCGTGGAGCGCTTCTGCCAGATGGCAAGGGAAGTAGGTATTGATGGCATCATTCTGCCTGATTTACCGCTTGCAGATTATGTGCGGGAGTACAAGCAGTTGTTTGAAGAAAACAACCTTAGTAAAATTTTCCTGGTTACGCCTCAGACCCCGGAAAAGCGTATCCGCGAGATAGATAGCCATACCAATGGCTTTGTCTACATGGTTTCCTCTGCCTCCACCACCGGCAGCACTACCGGCAAGGCAGTGGCCAACACAGATTATTTCCAGCGGGTGCGGTCAATGGAACTGCGTAATCCCGGCCTGATAGGTTTTGGCATTCATGACAACGACACCTTTACACAGGCATGCCAGCATGCGAAAGGCGCCATTATCGGCAGCGCGTTCATTAAGGCGCTGGCGCAGGAGGGAAGCCTCCAAGAAAACATCCAGTCATTTATTCAACGCATTAGAAACGAACGATGATCATACAATTACAGCAGGGCATATCCGCTGATATAAAAGAAAATATCCTGCAGGAAATTAAAAAAGTGGGCTTCAAGGGAAATGAAGTAGTCACTCAGGAAGGCCATTACATTGTAGGAATAGGTAAAAAAGATTTTGATATCCGTACGATTGGCCAGTTGAAAGGTGTGGCGGACATACACCGCGTGTCGGATGAGTACAAGCTGATTTCCCGCAAATGGAGAGTAGAGCCTACCCGTATCGACATTGGCGATGGCGTGGTCATTGGGGAAGGAAGCTTCAGCATTATGGCAGGGCCTTGTTCTATTGAAAGTGAGAAACAGATACAACTGGTAGTCGACCACTTGGTAGCAAACGACGTTAAGATCATGCGGGGTGGCGTGTTCAAACCAAGAAGTTCTCCTTATGCGTTCAGAGGTATGGGTATGGAAGGGTTGCAGATGTTTTACCGCATTTGCCGCGAGAACGGCATCAAAATCATCACCGAGGTGATGCAGGTGTCGCAGATTGAGGAGATGATTGACTTTGTGGATGTATTCCAGGTGGGTGCCCGCAACAGCCAGAACTTTAACCTGCTCGATTCCCTGGGTGAAGCACAAAAGCCCGTATTGCTGAAGCGTGGCATCTCCGGTACACTGGAGGAGTTGCTGCAGGCAGCAGAATACATCTTCTCGAATGGTAATGAAAAGATCATGCTGTGCGAGCGTGGTATCCGCTCCTATGAGAATGCCTACCGCAATGTGCTGGACCTGAATGCGGTGCCGGTACTGAAAGCGAAAACCCATCTTCCTGTCATTGTGGACCCATCCCACGGCATTGGCCTGCGCGATTATGTAGAGGAAATGTCTTTAGCGGCAGTGATGGCAGGCGCTGATGGTGTTATCTATGAAACGCACCAGAAGCCGGAAGAAGCTTTCTCTGATGGGCAGCAAACACTCAACTTCCAGGAGTCGGAGCGCCTGATTAAGCGCATGCGCAAGGCCTATGCGCTGCGCGAGAGTTTCTAAAACAACAAAGAATATCCAATTGAAAAGCCTGATTCAGCCCTGAATCAGGCTTTTTCATGAGAAAACAGCTAAGTATTGCATTTTCTCCGTATTCAAAAAGAGCAATAAATGAAACTATGGATAAACTGTACCCGATTTACCATTTCTTCAAAGGAAGTTTTCTAAGTTGTAAAAAAAAGCCGGCTTCTGGACTCATACTCCTGATAGGCTTCTTACTATCCGGGTGTTCTAATTTTCAGGAATCATCAAAATACCAATTTACGGAAGGGTTCTATAGAGTGAAACTACACGATGACAAGCCAACAAGACGCATGTATGTGGACCCGCTTCAGGAAGACTCTTTAATGCTGTATCCTGTTCGTCCTTCAGCTCAGGGGCCTGTGCTGGATTCATTAAATAAGGTAGTGCTGAACACGGCTTTTGAAACAGATGAGCCACTTACAGAGCATTATTCTTTTGCCACACCCTCTTTCGACATAGATTTACTAAGCATCCCTTTCAAGTACCGACCCGGTACATCCGGTTTTCCGAAACAACTCAACACCAGTATTCAGGCCGCACTTTACTTAGGTTTGCGGAACGATTACTTCAGAATGGGATATAACAGAACCCCCATCGGTAATTATAAAAGGCACTTTAATCATTTTGGCTTTAGTATAGGGCTTTTCTCCGGCCTTGGTTCTACCGTAATGAACGAATCTGTTACACTGGGACAGGTTGCTTATGAGTATGAAGGAGTTGTTTTAGTGAATGGGATAGCGGGTATAGTTGGCATCAACAATTTTACACTGGGCCTGGCTGTTGGCGTAGACCATTTACTGGATGAAAACCGGCAGGAGTGGATTTATCAACGAAAGCCATGGGTGGGGCTGGCATTCGGCCTTAACCTGAACTGACAAAAGAAAGCGATCTAAGAAGCAACGTATGACCCAAACTAGCACCGATATTAACCTCAGGGATCTCCGGCATAAGCATCCGAATGACATTGCCGAAACCATCACCGAACTGAACGCGAAGGAACGGATCCTGGCTTTTTTGCTGCTTCCCGGCGACATGAAAGCGGAAGTATTCACCTACTTTAACCACAACGTGCAGGAGGAGATGCTGAAAGAACTTGGCTCGCGTGAAACGGCAGCCATGCTCGAGAACATGGCCCCTGATGACAGAACCGAAATCTTTGAAAACTTTCCTGACCTCCTGATAAAAGAATCCATCAATTTTCTTTCTCCGGAGGAGAAAAGCATCGCCCTGAACCTGCTGGGCTACCCCGAAAAAAGTATCGCCCGCCTGATGACTCCCTATTATATACAGGCAAAGAAAGGCTGGACGGTAAAGCAGGCGTTAAACAACATTAGGCGGTACGGAAAAAAGGCAGAAACGCTGAACCATATCTACGTGGTGGACAAGGACAACAGGCTGGTGGATGACATAAGGATTGGAAAACTCCTGATGGCAGATGAGGAGCAAACGATTGAGTCGTTGATGGATTACGAGTTTGTGAGCCTGGTTACCACCATGACCCGGGAGGAATCCATTGAGCAATTCAATAAGTATGACCGTGCTGTAATGCCGGTAGTGTCGGAGAGCGGCGTGTTGGTAGGCATTGTCACGTTCGATGATATTTTTGATGAGATTGAGCGCAGGGATACAGAGGACATACAGAAGTTTGGTGGTCTGGAGGCGCTGGAATTATCCTATACTGATACACCGCTTTTAACGCTGGTAAGAAAGCGGGCAAGCGTACTGCTCATTCTGTTTCTGGGAGAGATGCTGACTGCCTCGGCCATGGGCTTCTTTGAAGGCGAAATTGAGCAGGCGGTTGTGCTGGCGTTGTTTATCCCCCTGATTATTTCCAGCGGCGGGAACTCCGGTTCGCAGGCAGCCACCCTGATTGTGCGCGCCATGGCCATCAAGGAGCTCGGGGTAAAGGACTGGTGGTATGTGATGCGGAAAGAGGTTTTGTCGGGCTTGTTGCTTGGGATTATTCTGGGTGCTGTCGGTTATTTGAGGATTATACTCTGGCAGCAGGCAGGCTTCTACGACTACGGCGAGTATGCAAATTTAATTGGCGTCACGATTGGCCTCTCACTTGTTGGTATTGTGTTGTGGGGTACCCTTTCCGGCTCCATGATTCCGTTTCTGCTGCGGAAATTAGGCTTAGACCCTGCTACCTCATCGGCACCTTTCGTGGCTACGCTGGTAGATGTGACGGGGCTGGTTATTTATTTCTCTATTGCGGCGGCGATTCTAACAGGCACCTTGCTTTAATTTTTTTAAGCATTGGCTATAAATTTCCACAGCAAGTTTTATCTTTGTAGCAATGGCAGGTATAAGAACACATTTCCATCATCATCGTGCACGAAACAAGCGTTTCGGAGATGCCTGCCTTTGGATTTGCTAATAAAACGATATCTATATCCAAAGCCTGACTCCGAATAGGGTCAGGCTTTTTTGTTTGTCTGAATCTGGATTTACAGGATGAATGGGATGTACAGCATGCGTGCAAAGGCTATTTATTGATTGCAAAAGGGCTTTAAACGAACATGCCGATAATAATAAAGTCTTAGTTCTACTGTCTGAAACTTAATGTTTGAATAGAATGAATCTGGTTATAGTTGATTACAAAGCCGGTAACGTACAGTCGGTGCTGTTTGCGCTGGAGCGCCTGGGTATACAGGCTACACTGAGTGCCGACTTTGAGACTATCAAGTCTGCTGACAAAGTTATCTTCCCGGGTGTGGGAGAGGCTTCATCAGCGATGGCGCAGCTGAAGGCCCGCAACCTCGACAAACTCCTGCCCACCCTGGAGCAGCCTTTTTTCGGTGTTTGCCTGGGTATGCAGCTGCTGTGCGAGCACTCCGAGGAAGGCGACACTGATTTGCTTGGTATCATACCGCTGCAGGTAAAGCGCTTCCAGACAGATCTGAAAGTGCCGCACATGGGCTGGAACCAGTTAGAGAACCTTTCTTCGCCGTTGTTTCAGGGGATAAAGGAGCAGGAGTACGTTTACTATGTGCACAGCTACTATGTGCCGAACAGCGACTACACCATTGCCCAGTCCCAGTACCCGGAGCCCTTTTCAGCTGCTCTACAGTACAAGAACTTTTATGCCGCGCAATTCCACCCTGAAAAGAGCGGACCTGCCGGATCACAAATCATCAAGAACTTTTTAGCCCTATGATGGACATTATACCTGCTATAGATTTGATTGGCGGCCAGTGCGTGCGCCTGACGGAAGGGGACTTTTCGCAGCAAACTACCTACAACAGCAATCCCCTGGAAGTTGCGAAGCAGTTTGAAGCACACGGCATCAAGCGCCTCCACCTGGTAGACCTGGACGGTGCCCGTGCCCGGAAACCGGTAAACTTAGCTGTTCTGGAGACTATAGCTGCCAAAACGAGCTTGACCATCGATTTCGGCGGGGGGTTGCAGTCGGAGGAGGCGGTGCAGCAGGCTTTTGATGCCGGTGCCACGCAAATCACGGCTGGCAGTATAGCAGTGCGTGAACCAGAAACAGTAAAAGGCTGGCTGCAAAAGTACGGGGCTGATAAAATCATTGTTGGTGCAGATTTTAAGGGCCAGCATATTGCTATCAGTGCCTGGACAGAAGAAAGCGATTATGCTTTGCAGGATTTCATGTCTGATTATGTAAAGACCGGTGCAAAGCTGTTCATTTGTACGGACGTCAGCAAAGACGGTAAGTTACAGGGGCCATCTATTGATACTTACCGGGAACTGAAGGCTACACTTCCGGAAGCGGGTTTGATAGCAAGTGGTGGTGTAACGACCATGGAAGACCTGGAAGTGCTGCAGAAAATAGGAGTGGAAGGAGCCATCATTGGCAAAGCCATTTACGAGGGCACCATCCAGTTAAAAGATTTAGAGCGATTTATATGTTAACCAAACGCATTATACCTTGCCTCGACATCAAGAACGGACGCACCGTAAAGGGCGTGCGCTTCGAGAATATTCGCGATGCAGGAGATCCGGTGGAACTGGCGAAGTGGTACGCCGAGCAAGGTGCCGATGAACTCGTTTTCCTGGATATTACGGCTACTAACGAAGAACGAAAAACCTTTGCTGAACTCGTACGCGATATAGCCCGTCACATCGATATTCCCTTCACCGTAGGTGGTGGTATCAGTGCTGTGGCCGACGTGGAAGTGCTGTTGCAGGCAGGTGCTGATAAAGTGTCCATCAACTCTGCCGCCATTCGGAATCCTCAGTTGGTGGAGGATTTGGCGAAGCGTTTCGGCAGCCAGTGCGTCACGGTGGCAGTGGATACAAAGCATACCGATGCCACAGGCTGGAAAGTCTACGCCCGTGCCGGAACCGTAGAGACCGAACATGCCACAGTAGACTGGGCACGCAGGGTAACGGAATTGGGTGCAGGCGAGATACTGCTCACCAGCATGAACAACGACGGAACGAAAGCAGGTTTTGCCCTGGATATCACAGGCGCTGTAGCCCAGGCCGTATCAGTACCGGTTGTTGCCTCTGGTGGTGCCGGTAGTATGCAGCATTTTGCAGATGTGTTTCATCAGGCGCATGCTGATGCAGCTTTGGCAGCCAGTCTGTTCCACTTCCGGGAACTTGAAGTGCCTGTGCTGAAAAGCTACCTGAAGGAGCAGGGCGTGGATGTGCGGCTATAATCAATTTTGAATGAGTGATGGAGTGGATGAGTGAATGTGTGATGGAAGGTGCCATGCCGTTCAAGACAAGAATTTATACTCTCTTACTCTTTGATTCTCTAACTTTTTAACTTAAAACAGGTGGAATTAGACTTTGATAAAGCTGGCGGATTAATACCAGCCGTGATACAGGATGAACTGACGGGGCAGGTGCTGATGCTTGGCTATATGAACCAGGAGGCGCTTGCTAAAACGCGCCAAGATGGACTGGTAACCTTTTTTTCACGCTCCAAAAACCGCCTCTGGACAAAAGGAGAAACCTCTGGCAATACCCTGGAAGTGCTCAGCATTACCCACGATTGTGACAATGATGCGCTGTTGATTAAAGTAAAGCCAAACGGGCCTACCTGCCACACCGGCACCACCAGCTGCTTTGGAGAGGAAGCTGCCGCAAACCGTACCGCGGCAATCAGGTTTGTAGCAGAACTGGAGGAAGTAATCCAACAGCGTAAAGCCAATCCGGCTGAAGGTTCTTATACTAATTTTCTATTTGATAAAGGCGTGAACAAAATTGCCCAGAAAGTAGGAGAGGAAGCCGTTGAAACAGTAATAGATGCCGTGGCTGGCAAACTCGACACGATGAAAGGCGAAGCGGCTGATTTGCTGTACCACCTGCTGGTGCTTCTTTCTGCCACCGGCCTGCAACTGAAAGATGTTGTAGCGGTATTGCAGGAGCGGCACAAGAAATAAAAAGCTGTATATGTACAGCTGAAAGCAAAAAGGAGCAGCGGTATATAATATGCCGCTGCTCCTTTTTGCCTCTAAAGCTTACTGCTTTGATGTATGTCCTACCTTACCGCCCTTAAATTATTCTCCTTAACGGTTGTATGTTCATGCCATGTATTTTATATAGCTAATACCTGTTTGATTGCATCCGCTACTTCACCTCCTTTTTCCTCCTGCAGAAAATGCCCTGCTCTAAATTGAATCACCTTTGCCTCCGGAAACGCTGCCTTCCATTTATCCAGAAAATGATGCGGCAGCAGCGCATCTTTCTCGCCCCATAGTATCAGTTTCGGGATGCTACGCAGCTTTTCCCGCTGCTCCCATAGTGCTTTGAAATAAGGATTGGCTTCATGTAGCGCTTTTGCAAAATGCCAGGTGCCCAGCCTGGCTGTTGAAGAAGATAAAGGCTTCATGTAATGCTGGTGGATGTCTTTTGGAAGGTGCTTGCGCTCGTGGTATCCTCTCGGGAGTAAAAGCCGGGCAGAAAAACTGAGTTGCAGATATAAGAACCTCCCGATGCTGCCACTCATAAACCTGCTTATTTTACTTATTTGTTTTTCCTCCTGCAGGTCCCATATCCAGGTATTCAGAAGAACGATGTTCTTCACATTTTCAGGATGGCGCAGCGCATACCGCAACCCAATGGGGCCTCCGAAATCGTGCACCACCAGCGTAATGTTCCGGAGCTGGAGATGCTCTATTAAAGCTTCCAGATTATCGGCATGTGCTGCCGGCGTGAAAGCGAAACCCTTCGGCTTATCAGAAAGGCCAAAGCCCAGATGGTCTGGCGCAACACAGCGATAGGTGCGGCTGAGGGATTTGATCTGCTGCCGCCACACAAAAGACCAGGTAGGGGTTCCGTGTACGAACACAATGGGTGCTCCAGTGCCTTCGTCTACAAAATGCATGTGCCCCGCCTCAAGTTTAAGCGTGTGGTGCTGAAACGGGTAGAGGATACGGTCGAGCCATTTCGGAGAGTTCATCGTTATTGGTTTATGAGGTTGTATACTTACTTATCAGCAGGTGGGCCACTTCGTCTATAGGATAATGCCTGTTCAGCAGGTAGTGTGCGGCCATCCCGTCAATGGAAGCGAAAAGCAGCTTTGCTTCCAGGTCAGGAAATGGCACACCGGCTTCCCTCAGGTTGTTTTGTAACTGTGTCACTATATACTGCTGCTGGTCTTCTATTTCCTGCCTTAATGGAAGCAACACCTGGCCCTGGAACCGCAGGCTGTGTAACAGGCGCCAGAAATCCCTTTTATCTTTCAGTTTCTGCACGGTTTGTAAAATGTGCTGCTTCAAAGATGAGACTCCTGGTGCGGCAGTTGCAGGGGCAAAAGACGCTATAATATCATTGTTGCCGAGCAGAAAAATTTCCTGTAACAGCTCCTCTTTGCTGGTAAAGTAGTTGTACATCAGCCCCAGGGACACACCGGCCTCCGAGGCGATATTACGAATGGAAGTAGCCGCAAACCCTTTTTCTGAGAAGAGTTTAAGGGCAGTGTCTGCCAGTAATCTTTTACTTTTCTCTCTTTTCTCCTGCGTCTTTTTCATATCAATTGAATGAACGGGTGTTCATTCAATTTAGTTTAGCTTACCCTTGAAACAAACCTTTCCACCAAAAATTGGTGTTGGTACACCTTTCTTACCGCTTGCAGTTCCGTAGGAATAAAAAGATATCTAAAATATTTACTTGTGAGACATAAAACAGAAAACAGGAATAAAGGAAAGCACTGGCTCAAGATTGGGGCCTGGGTACTGGGAATAGCTTTTTTTCTTTTTGTTGGCTTATTCTTTTTAACAATATGGCTGCAAAACAAACTGGAGCGAATGGTAGCGCAGCAGTCGGATAGGGTTTATTCGATGCAACTGTACGGGCTGCAGCTATCTCCATTTATAGGAAACGTTTCAGTAGACAGTCTGTCGCTGATGCCTGATTATGAGCGATGGGAGCAGTTGCACAGTCAGAACCAGGATGTACAGCCCATGCTGCTTGACGTTCAGTCAAAATCTATTGATGTGGTTGGGGTTAATTACCTGGCGGTGCTGTTCGGCAAAGATGTGGATGTGGACGAAGTGAGCATCGTGCAGCCTGAACTGCAGATGACCGTCATGCGGGAAGATACCACCTCCCAACAAAAGCCGCTGCATCAGTCAGTGCCCGACAAACTAAAAGGGTTGAAGATTGGCCATATCAGGCTGGACAGGGGGAAAATAAGTTACCGGGATGGTACCAAAGATAACATCAAAGAAGTGGCCAGTATCGGGCAGTATCACTTAACCATTGATGACGTTAAACTGGACAGCCAGTCGTTTCAGGCGCAGGACAGGGCATATTATGCAAACAGCATCCTATTCGAGGCTGCGCAGGGCAGATTCCTGACGCCTGATGGCCTTTACAGGCTGACCTCAGATTCTTTGAGGTTAAATACGCAGGGCAGGATGCTGGAGGCAAAGCAGGTGGTGTTGGACCCGACTACGGATGCTGCCGGTATGGCACGTGCCAAGGGCGAGTCGGTATCTTATATGGAAATAGAGGTTCCTGTAATTTCCTTCAACGGCGTAGATTATCCTGCGCACTCCAGAAAAGGCCACTTCATAGCCAGGCAGTTGCTCATACATGACCCTTCTTTTTACATATTCAAAGACAAGAAGAATTTCAGCAATAAGACGAAGACGCCGCTGCTACATGAGATGGTTCAGAATATGCCCACAAAGTTTTTGCTGGATAGCTTAAAGCTGAAAAGTGGTTTTATAGAGTACGAGGAGATTGTGCCGGAGGCAGCAGTGCGGGGACGCATGACCCTGGAGAACCTGAACATTTCAATGTCTAATTTCAGTAACATGCCTGAGCACATCTCCATGGAAAATCCGGCAGTGGCACACGTAAGAGGAGTAGTGATGGGCAAGGTGCCAGCCAACATGACAGTGAGAATGCCCCTGCTGGCTGAAAACGGATACCATACCGTACATGGTGAAGTAGCGTCAGCTAACCCTGAAATTCTGAACCCTATAATTGAGCCTACTGCCTTCATGCGTATTGAAAGCGGACACATCAGCCGCGGTAGTGTCGATTTAGAATTCACCAATGAACAGGCTACCGGGACAATGCACCTCATTTACAGTAATTTTGAGGTGGAGCTTCTATCCAAAGGAACAGGAGGAGAACAGTCGCTGGGAAAAGAAATATTGTCAGAACTAGCGAATTGGATAGTCATCAAGGAAAGTAATCCCGGCGATGCAGGAGAGGAACCAAGGGTAGGCGAAGTAGAAGTTCAGCGAAATGAAAAGAAATCTATGTTCAGTTACTGGGCTAGAGGGTTAATAGACGGTTTCAAGTCCATTGCCACCATAAAATAGCAATCGCTTTAAGGCTACGCACACCAAGCTTGTGCAGCAAACATATTAAAAACCTCCGGTGCAGCACTCACTAAGGCAGGTTGCGAAATGCTGCACCGGAGTTCTTTTCTCCAGCTATGCTACATTGGTGGTTTTAATCAGCAGTTTTCTGTATTTGGTGAAGATGCTGGACTTAGACACAAAGCCTATATAAACATCATTCAACAGCACCGGCAGGTTCCAGGCGCCGGACGCATCAAATTTCTTCATTACCTCTGCCATGCTATCATTGTATTGCACCACGGCAGGTGGCTTCACCATGAGTTCTTTTACCGTTACTACTGCATATTTTTCTGTTTTGAACATGATTTCGCGCACATTCTCCAGTAGAATAACCCCTTCCAATTTCTGCTCTGCATTTACTACCGGGAAAAGGTTGCGGCGGGAATCGGCTATTACCTGCACCAGTTCACCAAGTGTGGCATCAGGGGACACAGGCTGAAACTCAGTTTCAATCAGGTGCCTTATTTTCATGATATGCAGGATGGTGCGGTCTTTATTGTGCGTCAGCAGCTGCCCCCGCTGTGCCAGCTTCTTAGTATCAAGTGAATACGGTTCGAAGTATTTCACCATGGCAAATGAAGTGGCGGATACGATCATCAGCGGAATCATAAGGGTATAGCCGCCGGTTATCTCTGCTATCAGGAAGACGGCGGTGAGGGGCGCATGCATCACCCCACTCAGAATACCTGCCATGCCTACCATAGAGAAACTGCTGACAGGCAGGTTGCTGATGTTAAGCAGGTTTACCAGCCGGGAGAAGAAAAAACCGGTGCAGGCGCCCACAAACATCGAGGGGGCAAAGTTACCGCCGTTTCCACCGGAAGCGATGGTGATGGTGGTGGCAAACACTTTCACCAGTGCCAGTGCGCCCACAAAGGAGAGTACCACCCACTCATTTGTGCCGAAAAAGGCAAGCCAGCTATCCTGCAGCAGGCTTTCGGCATTGTTGGCTTCCAGCAGGGTTATACTTCCGTAGCCCTCCCCAAACAAAGGGGGAAACAGCATAATCAGTAACCCAAGCAGCATACCGCCGACAAGTGCCCGGATGTAGGCTTTCCCTTGGTAATCCTCAAAAACCTCCTCCACGCGCAGCGCCATGCGGGTGTAGTAAACGGACATCATACCTGCTAAAATACCCAGCAGTACATAGAAGGGCACATGGTTGGCAGCAAAAAGCTCCGTCTGGCCAATATTGAAAAGAATCTCTTCCTGCAATATGATTTTGGAGCATAGGGCTCCAACCACTGCCGAGATAATCAGTGGAATAAAGGCGGCGATGCTGATGTCTGTCAGCAGGACCTCAATCGCAAAAAGTACTCCGGCAATGGGCGCATTAAAAACAGCCGCAATGCCTGCCGCCGCCCCACTGGCTAAAAGTAAAGTGCGATCGCGGTAATTCAGGTGGTAGTCGCGGCCATAATTAGAGCCGATGGCCGATCCCGTTACCACAATGGGAGACTCCAGGCCTGCCGATCCGCCAAAGCCAGCGGTAATCCCACTCGTGAGCACGTGCGAAAACATTTTGTGCCGTTCCATCATGCTTGACTTTTGCGAAATGTTATACAACACATTGGCCGTTCCGCGGCCGATGGTGCCATGAAAAAGGGTGCGTACCAGCAGTACTGTAAGCAGGATACCGATGATAGGAAAAACCACAAGCCAGTAAGGCTGATCTAACAAACGGTTTCCATAGGCCAGCAGCACGTGGATATAATGCACCAGCGACTTAAGCGCAACGGCAGCCAAGCCTGCTGTTAAACCCACCAGCACACTGGAAATCAGCATAAATTCACGGTCGGAGGTATGGCGGCGTAGCCAGAGGAGCGGAATTTTATATTTTTTATAATGAGGCATTGCAGATGCCCGCCTTACCGGGAGCTTTTTATAAGAAAGTAAAATTATGAAGAACATTGGCCAACCTCAACCAGAAATTGCATTGTTATGGGGCCGCCCTCACAAAAATTAGCTGCGTAGCCCCAACTTACTCGCTCTTTTTCCTGTTAATAAGAGGTAGTATCCCTATCTATACATGAAGTTGTTTTAGCGCATAGGTTATGGCCGTACAGTTACAGCAGGAAAATGGTTTTCTTATTCTACCGGATGAACAGGGCCCCTTTCATATTATAGGGGATGTGCATGGTTGTTTTGAAGAACTGCTGGCCCTGCTGCAACGCCTGCATTACCATGTTTATTTTAATGCGCATGAGCAGCGTTACGAAGTAAAGGCACCTTTAAATTTCAAAGCCTTGTTTGTCGGAGACCTGGTTGATCGGGGGCCGAATTCACCTGAAGTGCTCCGCCTGGTTATGGACATGGTGGAAGCAGGACAAGCCTACTGTGTGAGCGGAAACCACGATAATAAACTCTACCGCAAACTACTGGGGCATAATGTGCAGATACGGCATGGCCTGGAACTGACGGTTGCGCAGATGGAAAGCTATGATGCTGCTTTCCATGAGCGGGTGCGGCACTTTATCGGAAACCTCCCGCACCATATCATTCTGGATCAGGGCAGGCTTGTGATAGCCCATGCAGGACTGGAGGAGCGCCTGCACGGCCGGAACACCAAGAGTGTCCGGGCATTGTGCCTGTACGGTCCTACGACTGGCGCTGTAGATGAAAAAGGCCTGCCTGTGCGTCTGGATTGGGCTGCAGCCTATTGTGGAAAAGCGATTGTGGTGTACGGGCATACACCGGTTCATGAGCCTATCTGGCGGAATAATACCATAAATATTGATACGGGCTGTGTATTCGGAGGAAGCCTCACTGCCTTAACCTATCCTGATCATGCACTTACTGTAGTAAATGCTTACCGGAAATATGCTGATCCATTAAGGCCTTTTATTTACCATCATCCTCACGGGCAGCAGCCTTCTTCGCCTCCTTATTCTTCTTCTCCTTCTTAAGCACCTGCTCCTGGTATTTATCATAATTCACCACTTCTTCGAGGTGCTCCCGGTGCAGGTATTTTTTAAACTCTTTCAGGTTCGTGTGTTCCCAGAAGGGAATTCTGTTCTGCACAGCAGTTCGCCCAATTACGTGCGCTGCCACAGGCGCCGTGATAAAGGTAAACGTAATAATGGCTAACACTTTCAGGAGCATGCTCGGCTGGTTAAAATAAATGCCCAACCCCAGCAGGATGAGCCCCAGCCCAAGGGTGCTTCCTTTTGTGATTGCCGACATCCTTATGTAAAAATCAGGCAGGCGAAGTAGCCCTATTGTCGCCACCAATATGAAGAACACTCCGGACAGGATGAACACACAGCTGACGATTTCTTTAATTAGATTAATATCCAGGTTTTCGAACATGATCATTTTGTGGTTTTCATGAGATAGTAGGCAAAGGAAATAGAACCCAGAAACCCGAACAGGGAGAGGATAATGGCAACGTCAATAAAATCCTCGTTCCCAGTGTATTCCGTATAGATAGCAATAATCCCAATCACGTTGGCCACTATCAAATCGAAGGCCGTGATGCGGTCGGGGAGCGTGGGGCCAATAGCGAAGCGGACAGCCGTCAGAAGCAGGCAGAAGCTCAGAACCGCTATCGCAATAACCAATGTTGCCTGAAAGATGCTCATGTTGTCAGTTCGATTAATCTGCGTTCAAAGCCATGCTTAATGTGCTGCTTTAACTTTTCTATGTCATCGTCTTTTACATACAGGGCGTGCACATACAAGGTCTTCCGGTTTTTACTTACATCAATACTCAGGGTACCAGGCGTAAGCGTAATCATGTTTGCCAGTAGCATGATCTCAAAGTTTGTTTTAATGCGTAGCGGGATAGCGATCACCGTAGGATTCATGTAATAGTGAGGCGTCAGTATATCGAAGGCTATTTTTACATTCGCGACCAGCAACTCTTTCAGGAAGAAGAAACCAAAGTTCACTGCTTTGGGCAGCTTCCGGAAATATGTTTTGTTATAAAGAAAAGAGCTCAGCCAAAGCAGGATGAATAACAGCAAAAAAGCGAGAGAAGCAGTCAATGCGTTATAAGGTACAGGAAGCAAGCCCTGCCGCATAAAAATGAATACTGCCACAAACGTGATGAAACTATGTGTGTAAAAGAGCCTCATTATATCCTTGTTCCAGTTTATTTTCTGAGTCGTTCCAGGTTACCTTTTCTTCATTAACAGCAACCTGTAACTTATTTTAGTACGGCTTCTATGTAACTATTGGTGTAGAATAGTTGATCTGCAGCTCTCTGTGCCAGGTTAATGAAAGGGGCTGCGTAAAGGCTTATGAGCAGGATAAAGCCCAGAAGAAACGCTACCGGCACATACATAAACTTTATGTGTTGCAGATGGGTGGTTTTTACTTCCGGTGAAAGTACTGCCTTTTCTGGCTTTGGCTTCAAGAACACTTCATTCCAGATTTTTGTCATAGAAAAGAGCGTGACCAGGCTGACAGAAAGCGAAACTGCTACAATGCTGTAATTCCCTGCCTCAAAGCCTCCCTTTGCCAGCATAAATTTCCCCCAGAAACCAGACAGAGGCGGTATGCCGGCCAGGGCAAGCGCCGACAAAAGGAAAAGGAGCGACAGGAATGGCTGTTTCAGGTAAAGTCCGCCAAGTTTTTTCAAAGAGAAAGTATGGTGCTGCTGCGCTACCACGCCGCTTACCAGAAACAAGTTTGTCTTAACCAAAATGTTGTGAATGATGAAATAGATACTTCCCGCTACGGCCAGGGGGGTATAAATGGCCAGGCCCATCAGCATATACCCAATCTGGCTGATAATATGAAAGGAAAGTATTTTCCGGAAGTCCTTCTGAGCGGCGGCACCGATCACGCCTATTACCATGGTTAAGCCGGACAATACCAGCAGCAGGGGCAGCATGAAGGCAGCATCCGGTACAAACACAAGCGTAAAGAGCCGGATCAGGGTATAAATGCCCACTTTTGAAATCAATCCTGCAATAAAGGAAGAAATAGCAATGGGTGGTGTATGATAAGAGGCTGGCAGCCAGAAAAAAAGCGGGAAAATGGCTGACTTGATGCCAAACCCTGTCAGGAAAAATATACTGCTCAGGGTAAGCAGCGATAGGTTGGGGTGATCGGGGCTGCGAACAATCATCGCCAGTTCAGCCATATTTAGAGAACCAAACAGCGCATAGACCACTCCCACGCCTGTCAGCAAGATGCCCGAGGCAAAAAAGTTTATCGTCACATACTTCAGGGTGCCCTCCAGCTGCGCCCTTGTGCCGCCCAGGGCCAGCAGTGCGAAACAGCAGATGAGCAGCACTTCAAACCACACATATAAATTAAAAATGTCTCCTGTGAGGCAGACACCACTTACCCCCATCTGCAAAAACAGCAGCAGCGGGTAATAGCCATACCTTTTGCGTGTGCTGTCCAGTCCGTACAGGGCATAAAGAAAAACAGCAATGCCAATAACAGAGGCGCTAAGCAGAATGAGGGCACCAAAAAGATCTGCTACAAGTGTGATGCCGAACGGAGCCGGCCACTCTCCAATCTGCGTTGCCTGTATGCCTGCCTGGTTTACCTTGTGCAGGAGGAGGCCCGCTGACGCAAGCCAACCCAGTTGTGCAACTGCTGCAACAACACTCTGTATCCTTATACGCCGCCAGAACAGCAGGCACAACACGGCGCCATAGAGCGGCGTGAGTAAAGGAAGTATTAGGAGCAGGCTTGGTTTCATGCGTGGCGGGTGTGTCTCTTATAGCAGATTCAAATTTCTGAAGCTTGTGTAAGCCCGGTTCAGGTTTTGTCGGTATTATTCAGTTCGTCGAGGTTATTTGATTTAAAGGTCTGGTACACCCTGCGGATAAGCACAATGGCGAAAGCCTGTAACCCGAAACCTATGACGATGGCTGTCAGCAGGAGGGCCTGGGGTACCGGATCCGGGTAAGGTGCCGCTGCAACTTCCTTGTTTTCCGGAATGATGGCGACGCCGCCGCCTGTGATTCCGCCAACTACAAACAGGAAAAGATTAGTTGCCAGGCTAAAGAGAATAAGGCCCAATATCAGCTTGAACAGGTGCCGGTGTAAAATGAAGTACAAGCCCACCGAAAATAAGGTGCCTATCAGAAAGGGTAACAGTAACGCCATCGTTTATTCTTTTGACATCGTAAAAATCATCTTCAGTACCATGCCCATGACCAGCAGGTAAACACCCGCATCGAACAGCAGGGGAGTGCCCAGATAACCAATTATGGGCAGGTGCACATCCAGCCACAGGCCTGTCAGGAAGGACTGACCCAGCAGCAATCCTATCGTTCCGCTGCACACCGCCATCAGTAGTCCCAGGCCAATCAGGTAAACTGGCCTTACACGCACAAAAACAAAGTTCCAGTGGTTTTCCTTATATCCTTTGCGGCGTCCCCTGATGTTAGCATTTAATATTTGTATAAAATAGCGGGTGCGGCTGTGCCCCTCCTGGCGGGGGTGATGGTAAAGGGTAAGGCTAAAGAAAACCCGTGCAGTGGCATTGGCCCCATGCGCCAGCACATGGAAAACGAAGGCTATCGAACCTATCAACCCGCCGATGAACCCGCCCCCCGGGTGGTTGTGTCCTCTGAACAGGATGTATACAGAGAAAAGCAGGAAGACGGGCGTGAGCAGACGAATCGCCGTTGATAGTATAATAGTCCTCATGGTTTGCCTCCTTTCTCCGGGTTCAGGCGCAGCAAGGCAAAGATCCCAAGCGCCGCCACTGCCAAGACCGTTATTTCACCCAAAGTGTCAAAGCCCCTGAAATCGACGAGTATCACATTTACAATGTTTTTGCCGTGGGCCTCCAGGTAACTTGCTTTGCCGTAGAACTCCTTCAAATCTGATTCAACAGCATGCTCCTGCACAAGCAGCAGGGTGTACGTCATCACGAAGCCAAACAGGACCGAAATAAAAATGAATTTGTATTTCCGGAACTGGTGCGACAGGTACCAGAAGGCAGGCAGCTTGTGGAGCAGGAGCACGAAAATGACCACGGTGAGCGTCTCTATCAGCAACTGAGTAGCGGCCACATCCGGGGCTCCAAACAGAATATAAAACAGGGCGGCTGAGTACCCTACCAGTCCCATCACCACAATGGAGGTGAGGCGGGAGCGGGTACCGAGTATATAAATCAGTGCCGCCACTACCAATACAAACAGTACCAGTTCGTAAAGCCGTATGTCATCCAGCAGTTGTGCCCTTCCACCCAGGTTTACGTGCGGGGCATCCCTCCACAACACAAACAGCATTAAACTGCAAAAGAAAAGAACGATATAGATGATGTAGTTGCGCAGGTAACCGTTCTGCAGGGTATTGATAAATGCCTTTGCTCCCTTTAAGAATCCTTTGAAGCCTTCACGGTACATGCTGTCCGGGCCGTAACGATAAAGACTGTTCAGCCTGTGCGCTGACCTGTGCAGCACCGGCAGGTTTCGGTACAGGAAATAACCCAGCAGGAGTGTCAGCAGGCTCAGCGCGAATACTAGTGTAAACCCGTGCCAAAGCGCCAGATCAAAATGAACTTGCTCACGGGGCAAAATGCTGCGCGCAGCCCGCTCTAAAACAGGGGCAGGAAGTAAACCAGCCAACAACCCAAAAATTAAGCCTATCAAGCCCAGCAGCAGGGGGGGGAGGTACAAGTAAGGAGATGTATGGTGTTGTAAGGGGGTAGGATTGCCTGTTTTAAACCAAAACAAACGAAAGCTCATCAGGATAGCTACAGCCACAAAAGCAACACCAGCCAGTATGTTTACCCCTAACAGAAGCCAGTTAAAAGTAGGGCTTTCCAGCGAAGCCTCGTATAGCAGCTCTTTTCCAATAAACCCGAAAAATGAAATAATCCCGGCCATCGACAAGGCCGCCAGGGTGGCGGCTATGCCTGTAAACTTCATGCTTTTGCCCAGGCCCCTCAATGCTTCTATCTGGCGGGTGCCTGTGCTATGGTCTACTGCGCCAGCCACCAGAAACAAGGTGCCTTTGTACAGGGCATGGGCCAGCAGGAACACCAGCATTGCCTCTATGGCAATGGCGGATCCCAGCCCCAACATCATCACAAGCAGGCCCAGGGCACTGATGGTTGTGTAGGCAAGTACGGCTTTTAAGTCTGTTTGCTGCAAGGCTAGTATTGCCCCTAGTACGGCGGTAGCCCCACCCACTACAAGCAAGCAGGAAAGCCAAACCTCTGTACCACCTAAAACTGGTGTCAGGCGGGCCAGCAGGTAAATACCTGCTTTTACCATCGTAGCAGAGTGCAGGTACGCACTGACAGGAGTGGGGGCAGCCATGGCGTTGGGTAACCAGAAATGAAAAGGAACCTGAGCCGATTTGGAGAAGCACCCTAACAGGATGAGCAGCAGGGCCGGCAGGTAAAGTGCATGCGCAGTTACATCTCTGCTGCCAATCAACATTTCGCTGAAGGTGTAGTCTCCGCTTGCAATGCTTAGTAAGATGAGGCCACCCATCAGGCACAGCCCCCCCGCACCGGTCACAATCAAAGCCTGCCAGGCAGAAGTGCGGGATTCTTCCTGTTCGTGGTTAAAGCCTATCAGCAGGTAAGAACTGATACTGGTTAGCTCCCAAAACAGGAACAGGCAAAAAATATTGTCAGCAGTTACGACACCCAGCATGGCAGTCATGAAGAGTGTGAGGTACATATAAAAGCGCCCCAGCAGTGGGTGCTTCCCCAGATAGCCATAGGCATAAATCATGATCAGAATGCCAAAAAAAGAAATCAGGAGCGCAAAAAGCAGACTTAGCCCATCCAAGTGAAACGTAAAGTTTATACCCAGCTCAGGCACCCACGAAAAAGATTGGCGAACACTGCCGCCTCCTGTTATATACCCGACTTGCTTACAGAAGTAACTGAAAATGCATAGTGGCAGCAGTGCCAGCGGAATAACCACATACCTGCCCAGCCAACGATACAAAAGCGGCGCGGCAATGGAAACAAAGAGCCCTGCAAGTAGGGTATAGAGCATGAAAAGGTTACTTAATGTATATCTTTTTAGATAAAACCGTATGATAGAATACTTACCCTCCTGCGCTTTTTAGGTTACAGCCTATGAGATATAGCGCCATGTATTTTTAATTATCAGAAGTAATCAAAACACCCATACACCATGAACACGTTGAAACGATTGTTAATAGGCCTTGATCTTACCCCAATGGATGAGACGCTTATAAACTATGCCGCATTTTTGTGTGCTGAGTTACAAATTGAAAAGGTCTGCTTTATTCATGTAGAAAAAAGCCTTGATTTGCCCCAAGAACTGCGGCAAAATCTTCAAAGGGAAAACGTTTCAGCGGAAGAGGGGCTCCGGCAAATGGTTGCCTCCAAGGTTGGACCGGTGTTCGGGAAGCTGCCGATGGTAGAGACAGAGATATTGATTGAAGAAGGAACACCTTTAAAAGAACTACTGCATTGGTCAAAGATAAAAGACATAGACCTGATGCTGGTAGGCCGTAAACTGCGCCTGCGGGGTAGCGGTGTGCTGGCACAGAAGCTGCTTCGCACCGGCAGGTTAAGTGTGCTTTTTGTACCGGAAACATATGACCCAAGGCTGCGGCGGGTTGTGGTAAGTGTGGATTTCTCTAAGTATAGCGAGATGGCTATGGACCGTGTGCTTCATTCTGCCTTGTCTAAGCCTGCCATAGAGGTTGTGTGCCTGCATGTATATGATGTGCCGAGCGGCTATATTACCTTGGGTATGAGTTATGAGGATTTTGATGAGCGGATGCGTGGTTTTGCCAGGGAGAAGTTCCAACAGCTGCTGGAACGGTTCCCGGAGCTACAGAACAGGGCAGAGCTTTTACTCGTGCGCCAGGATGAACAGGCCGATATCGGGGAATTGGTGGTAATGGAAGCAAAACGAGCCCGTGCGGATATGCTGGTAATTGGTGCGAAGGGAATGTCGGCAGCAGCGCTATTTGTGATTGGCAGTGTGACGGAGAAAATACTGCGCCACGACCTGGATATTCCTTTACTGGTTTTCAAGAATAAGAATGAAGAAATGGGGTTCCTGGATGCCTTGCTCCGGTAGTATTGGCTCTTTAAACCTGAAAAACGCAAAAGTGCCCTTGCTGTTGTTATACAAGGGCACTTTTGCGTTTGGGCCTGACAAGTCTGAAAGAACTTTAAATATTCTCGACCATTTTACGGGAAGTAGACCGGAGCAGCAGGTAAGCCACCACGCCGGCTACAAAAGAAGCACTTAGAATGGCCAGTTTAGCCTGCGCCAGGAAGGGTGAACCCACAAAGGCGAGGTTGGCAATAAAAATAGACATGGTAAAGCCTATGCCACCTAAAAGCCCTGCTCCAACTACCTGCAACCAGCTAAAAGTTATGGGTTTTGATACCAGTCCTGTAACTGATGCCAGTCCTGTGAAAAGCATTATCCCGACAGGTTTACCCAGCACCAGGCCAAGGATAATGCCCCAGGAAATAGGATTTGAAAAGCCCGCGGTCAGGGTGGCATCTACATAGATACCTGCATTAGCCAGGGCAAAAATAGGCATAATGGCATAGGCCACCCAGGGATGAAGGGAATGCTCTAGCCGGTGTAGGGGAGAGAGCGCCTCTTCGCAGTTTTCTTCGATGGTATAAACAGCCGCCTGGTATTGTTCCTCTTCCATTGTCTCCACTTCCCGCTCCGGGTTTGCCTGTGGCGCAAAAACCGTCTGCAGCTCTGCTATGATGTTGTTGGTTGACCTGACAAATTCAGGTTCTGTTATCTTAGAACGTGCCGGAATGGTGATAGCTAAAAGAATACCGGCAATAGTGGCATGTACCCCTGACTTCAGAAACAGCACCCACATTACTATACCTAAAAGCGTGTAAATCCAGATGCTACGCACTTTCACAGAACTTAATATCAATAGAAAGCCAAAAGTGAGCAATGCACTGAAAAGGTACACAAAGTCAACTTCAGCTGTGTAAAACAAGGCAATCACCAGCACGGCACCAATGTCATCTACAATGGCAAATGCTACCAGGAAAAGCTTTAGCGAAAGTGGCACCCTGTTTCCAAGCAAAGTGAGTATGCCCAGGGCAAAAGCAATGTCCGTTGCCATCGGGATACCCCAACCCGACATTCCTTCTGTATTATTATTTAGAAAAACGTAAATTAGCGCCGGTACCAGCATACCGCCTATAGCAGCTACAACCGGGAAGGCTGCATTCTTAAGGGAGGCAAGCTCACCCATCAGCATCTCCCGTTTTATCTCCAGGCCAACCACAAAAAAGAAAATGGCCATCAAACCATCGTTAATCCAGAGAATGGCAGCCTTCGTTAAGCCAAACTCCCCGAAAGCAATGGTTAAAGGCGTGTTCCAGGTTTCCACATAGGAGTCTGCCCAGGGAGAATTTGCCCAGGCAAGGGCAATGAGAGTAACAAACATTAAAAGTATACCGCTGAACGACTCGGCCTGAATAAACTGCTGCAAAGGATAAACGATGCGACGAATAAGCGGGATCTTTGTTGCCATATTTGATTTTATGTTCTGAAATTAAATACTTGTTAAAGCAAAAGACGTGACTACGGTGCAAAGGTTATTATATGCAGCCAGTGGGCGGGAAGGTAAATAAGCTGTAGCTGGACTATGTTTGAACTTTGAAAGCAGCCGTTTTTCCTAAAAAGGTATAAAAAAAACAGCCCCTGAAAACTCCGGGGCTGTTCCTGTGATTAACATTTTTTTAGCTGATAACTTCTTTGTTGATGTAGCGCGAGTTCAGGAGGCTCAGGGCTCCCATGTACTTCAGGTTAAACCGGAGTGTATCACCTACCTTACATCTGTTTCGGTTTTCTCCCAGTTCCACAACCAGCATATCGGAACTGGCACCTATTACATTCAGCTCTTCGCGTTCTGCTTGTCCATCTTTAGGGATAAGAAACTTTGGGTTGATGTCAAGCAAGCCAACATCCAGAATCGCCCTGTGGGATGTTTTACCATATAGGCTCTCGTCCACCTCAAAGCTTTCGCCACTGGGGTTTTCCGCCAGCAGGCCACTCGGCACCATCGGTTTTTCGGTTAGTTCAATAATCTCTGTTTCCAGCTCAAACACATCATCATACATTCCTTCAAATGTCTCACCCGTAAAAAGGTTTGCGCCAAAGAACAAGGCTTCGCCAATCCGGAAATGGTTGATACCTTGTGGCAACTGGTGGTTGAACAGTAGCGGAATTGTGACCGTAGTGCCTCCGGAGACCCAAGGTATTTCCTTGTTAAACTTAGCTTCTATAATTTGCTTGTACAGGCTAAGCTGAATCAGCTTGTCTCTTGTGGGCATCACCCCGTGCAGGCAATTAAAGTTTGCGCCTAAGCCTACCACGGATATGCCTGGTAACTTAAATACCTTTTCATAAAAGTTTACCAGGTCTTCGCCCATAACGCCCTCCCGAAGGTCGCCCATTTCAATCATGATGATGATTTTGTGGACTTTATCCTGCCTCACAGCCTCATCCGACAGCATCCGGATAGTTTCCAGCTCTGTCTCAAAGCTGACGTCGGCATACTGTATTATCTCGGGTATGCTTTTTTTAGGAGCGGGTTTGATGTAAACCGTCTGAACATCAGGCGCTACATTTTTAATGGCTTTCAGATTGGTGACGCGGGAGTCATGAATTTCACGGACTCCAAGCGCAAGCACCTCTTTCAGGAAAATTTCCTCTCCACAAAGTAATTTCGTTACAATGCCCCAGTCGATGTTGTGTTCCTTGAAAACTTTGTCGAGGTGGTTGTAATTATGTTTTAATTTATCGCGGTACAGCTTTAGAACTGCCATGTTTATCTTAGTAATCTATACTCTAAATATTTATTTG
The DNA here is from genome assembly GCF_054779655.1 of Pontibacter brevis. Lineage (NCBI taxonomy): Bacteria > Pseudomonadati > Bacteroidota > Cytophagia > Cytophagales > Hymenobacteraceae > Pontibacter > Pontibacter brevis. The sequence continues at coordinate 24,784 of NZ_BAAGXV010000007.1, read as the reverse complement.
TGAAGCCCATCTTCTCATAGAGGTGACGGGCCGGGTTTTGTGGCTCCACGTGTAGGGCTATGCTCCCTGTGGTATTGTCGGCCGCCATCTGAACCAATTTTTTCCCTACGCCTTTGCCGCGCTGGCTGCTGTGCACAGCAATGTAAACCAGTATATTTTCAGGTATAAATCCGCTCATACCTGTATTATTCAGTATTAATACACCCACTACGGCGTCACCTTCCCGCGCTACCATAACAGACCCTCCTTTGCCTTCCGCTTCGGATAGAGCATAGTCCAGGCATTTAGCAATGTCTTTCCGTTCGTCTCCATATTCATCGAGTTGATGGAACAGGAAATCGATTACTTCCTCTTTGTCTAGCCCTTGCTGGTTGGTTGGGGTGTAAATGTCGTATCGGACATTGTTGTTTTCTGCCATGTTTTTTGATTGTTATCGGGATATAAGTATGTCAGTAGGATGTAAAGTATAAGCGAGGCTGTTAAGCCGTAAAGGTTCGGGTCCAGGTTCATGGGTAGTTTGAACGTCAGGTTCAGCCATGGTATGTGTACGATGCTGTGGGCTGAAAGTGTACGTTCCACCAGCTCCTGCAATTCAAATTCGCTCAGGCTGACCCAGTTGCTGCTCACTTCTGCCGGAAAATAAGGGTGTAATGTTTGGGCGAGCCCCAGCACATCAGCATCGGGGGCAGGGGCGGAAATGGTGCTTACCTGCAGCACCACTGTGACCACACCACCTGTTAGCATCGCCCAGAAAGCACCCACACTACTGCGGCGTTTCCAGAACAGCGCTCCAAGTACCGGAACAAAAAGCCCGGAGACCATAAATGCGTACGAGTACAGCATCAGGTCAAGCACGTTCGTCATGGTAGTGGCCAGCCAGAGGGCAAAGGCACCAACGGCCAGGGTAACCAGTTGAGAGAGGCGCAATGTAGAGGGTGCCTCAGAATCTATTTTCCAGAAGTGGCTGATGACATCCGAGACTATGTTGCCGGAAGAGGCCATCAGGCAGCTGTCTGCCGTAGACAGGATGGCTGAAAAATAGGCAGAGAGCATCAAACCCATCAGGCCTACCGGCAGTACTGTACGCAGGAGCATTGGCAAACCGGTTTCAGGGTCTACCACAGCACCGGCACCTAATGCTTCGAACATGCCCTGTTCTGCAGCCACCCGGGCAAGAATGCCGAGGCTTACTCCCATAAAAGCCATGATGGGCCACTCAAAGAGGCCCGCCAGGTACCAGGCTTTTTTGGCTGTTTTTTCATCACGGCAGGCATAGATGCGCTGGTAAAGCGTCATGCCCACAAACCAGATAGGGATAATGGTGATGGCCCAGTTCACCAGCTGCTGCCAGGTAATATTCGTCAGGCTCAGGAACTCCGGCGGGAGGATAGCCTGGATGGCAGCCATGCTTTTACTGCTTTGTGCGGAAAGCCAGTCCAGGTTGGTAAGCTGCGAGAAGCTTATTTGCTCCACGCCACCGCCCACAGCTAAAAAAGAAACCGGTATGCCAATAAACACCAGTCCGCTCATTAGGATGGCCCACTGTACGGTGTCAGTGTATATCACGGCTTTCATACCACCCATTACGGTATACACCACGGCTATAACACCCATTATCAGAAGGGCTGTGTTAAGGTCAAGGTCAATGAAGGTGCCACTGGCCAGCTTCGCGCCCGCCAGAATCTGGGAGCTCGTGAAGCCGGTGTAGCCTATAGCGGAAATAATGCCAGCCAGCAGCGCGACACGGGAGTTAAAGTAATAGCCGAATATCTGTGGGAAAGTCAGGAATTTAGCAAATGCAGGGTTGTTCTTGACCTTCGGGATCAGGAATACTGCCGCCAGCCAGGCACCTAAAAGTCCGGTAAACAGCATCCAGGACCCTGACAGCCCCATGGCAAAACCAAGTCCACCCAGGCCTATAGAAAAGCCTCCACCTACATCTGTGGCTACAACCGAAAGCCCGATATGCCCGCTGCCCATAGAGCGGCCGCCTACATAATAATCGTCAGCACCTTCGTTCTTTTTCAGAAAGTAGATTCCTACGCCCAGCATCGCCAGCATGTACAGTACGAAAATAAGTAGATCGATGTAGTGCATCTATTGGTATAGTTTAATTTTTATGCGTAATGGGTACGGAGGTTAATCCTGAAGATACTTAAAAAGGTGCTTAAATTTTATATTTGAGGACCTATGGTGCTCTGTAGAGCCATGAATTAATGTTGTGCCGCAGGCTTAAGTGCAAATATTTGCTTCACGTTGTCCGTAAAGGCAACATTCATCCCTGATTCCTGTGAAGCGGTTTTATGGGCACAGTACCATTTACAGGAGAAGCTAACCTGCAGGTAAAAAACAGGAAGTACTGCAGTAATCATGAAGCATATTTAATGTCCTGTGAGCTTACGTGCCATCCTCTTTTAAATAGAGAACGAAGAGGGGAAACTGAGAAGCAGATAACTTTATCTGCTAGTCTGATTTGTACTTTCAGGCAGGGTGATTCAAATTCCCCTGAAATGTGCACATCTATAACAAACTATTATAGAAAGGATTACCCCCTGCGCCGGCTGATGACTGCAAATTGGCAAGCATTCCATTGCCATTGTTGTATATTTGTCGTCAGCAGCACATGAAAAACCGACCAACAACCTCTAAAGCGAACTTCAGTAGAAAATTTAGCAGAATGTTCTCTGCCGGAGAACAGACCACGGCTGTTCTCTATACCCTGAAATGGCTGGCTATTTGTGTGCTGGTGGGTGTGCTGGCAGGCTCGGCATCTGCCTTTTTTCTTGTGTCGCTGGATTGGGTAACAGATTACCGGGAGGCCAACACCTGGATTATCTGGCTGCTCCCCATAGGCGGTTTTGCTGTTGGTTTGCTATATCACTATTATGGCGGGCGCGCTGTTAGGGGAAATAACCTGCTATTGGAGGAAATTCACAGGCCGCGGGAAGTGGTACCTTTCCGGATGGCGCCGCTGGTGCTGTTCGGCACACTGGTAACGCACCTTTTCGGTGGCTCTGCCGGCCGCGAGGGTACAGCAGTGCAAATGGGAGGCACCCTTGCTGATCAGTTCACCAGGCTATTCCGGCTACGTCCCCGCGACCGAAAAATATTGTTGATTACAGGTATTAGCGCCGGGTTCTCTTCCTTGTTTGGTACACCTCTGGCGGGAGCCATTTTTGGCCTGGAGGTTTTTATACTGGGTCGGCTGCGATACGAAGCCTTATTGCCTAGTTTCCTGGCAGCCGTGATAGCAGACTATGTCTGCCTGGCGTGGGGTGTTGGCCACACGCACTATGCCATTCCTTTCGTTCCTGAAATGACAGTCCAGGGAATAGCTTATACCCTCACGGCGGGAGCTGTTTTTGGGTTAGCCGGTATGGCTTTTGCAAAGAGCACGCATTTTTTTACGTATCAGTTCAATCAGCGTGTTTCCTACGCACCTTTCCGTCCATTACTGGGTGGTGCTGTGATAGCAGTCGTGGTCTGGGCTATGGGGACCACCAAATACATTGGCTTAGGTATTCCCACCATTCTTCAGTCTTTTGAGGTTGCCCAGCCCTGGTATGACTCCTTCCTCAAGATTGTACTAACTGCTTTCACCCTGGGGGCTGGATTTAAAGGGGGAGAGGTTACACCACTTTTCTTTACCGGGGCTACCCTAGGCAATGCCTTATCGGGGGTAGTGCCGCTGCCTATGGCTTTGCTGGCGGGAATGGGCTTTGTAGCAGTTTTCTCCGGTGCCACCAACACCCCGCTTACCTGCACCATCATGGCCATTGAGCTGTTCGGGGCTGAAAGCAGTGTTTTCATGGCACTCGCCTGCGTTACGGCTTATCTTTTCTCCGGCCACTCCGGCATCTACGGTTCCCAAATTATCGGCACACCCAAGCACCTTTTCTTTGGCCGCGAAAAAGGCCAGAACCTTTCTTCCGTGGCAGCAGCACGCCGGAAGAGAAAGCAATAAGTTTACCGCACAAAGTGAACGTTTCCCGTTTTTCCGTTGAATGCCCGGGGGAAGGGGCTCTGATTGGGGGTTCTTCAGTGCCGCGTGAGCGGCAGCGTCCACGGGCAGAATAGCACCACCGCGATAGTCAAAGCATTACAAACACCTCTTTTCAGACTCATTTACAGGTAATAAATGGGCAGACACGAACATGCTTTTCAGATTTCTGAAAGCTGTGTTTGAACATGGTTGTACCTGTTTTATTGAAAAGGTGAGTAATTACTTATTTTTATTCTAAAACCAGTAGTTATGGGGGAACGAATTAGCTCATTTACCGCTTGTTACGTATATTACAATACCTAATTGCTATTGTACAACCACCAGATGTTCAGGTTATGGCACGAGTTGGAATCCTGATGCTGCTATGCTTTACCCTTTGCCTGCTACAATCTCCGGCAACGGCACAAAAATCACATAAAACAGACAGAGACACTGTTTTTTTTGTTACCAAGCGCAAAAAAGTCTCGATTCCGTTTAAGCTGGTACACAACCTGATTGTTATTCCAGTAAAAATAAATAATTCTCAGCCGCTTAATTTTATCCTCGATTCTGGTGTAAAAAACACGCTCATCACACACCTGTACCACGATGATGCCCTTGAATTGAAGGACGTAAACAAAATTATCATCAACGGACTAGGAGAGGGCCACACCATTGAAGCCTACGAGTCGTTTGGCAATGAAATGTTTATGCAGGGCATCAAGGGTATCAACCACCAGGTCTATGTGCTGCTCGAAGATGTATTTGACCTTTCCAGTTACATGGGCATGCCGATGCACGGAATTATCGGGTATGATATCTTTAAGAACTTTATCGTTAAAATAGATTACAGTTCTAAAGTGCTGACACTCTATAAGCCCGACACAAAGCTGAAGAAAAAAAGAAAGGCGGAGGAGCACCCGCTGCATATAGAAGGAACAAAAGCCTATGTATACGGAAAGGTGCGACAGCACAATGGCGACACTGTAGACGTTAAACTGGTGGTAGATACAGGGGCTAGCCATAGCCTCTCCCTTTATCTACCATCCGATGAACGCCTGGCGCTGCCACCTAAGGTAATGGAAGCTTTCCTGGGTAGGGGCCTTAGCGGCGACCTGCACGGCAAAATCGGACGCCTAAACGCCTTTGCACTGGGAAAGTATGAGTTGCAGGACCTGCCCGCATCCTACCCGAACGAAGAATCTATCAAAATGGCAATTAACCTGGGAGGTCGGAACGGAAACTTGGGCTCAGATGTGCTTTCCCGCTTCACCGTTATCTTTGATTATCCGCATTCCAAGCTCACACTCATTCCAAACCGCAGGTTTAGAGAACCTTTCAATTACAACATGGCTGGTTTCGAGGTGGTTACCCCCTTGCCGGGCACTAATTTCTATGTTATTTCGAATGTGGTGGAGGGCTCTCCTGCAAAACAGTTAGGGCTGAAACCCGGGGATCAGCTCGTGGATATTAACGGCCGAAAATGTACCGAACTCATGTTGCCCGAACTAATGGAAATTCTGAAAGGCAAACCCGGCCGGAAGTTACGCCTGCGGCTGCGGCGGCAAAAAGAAATTCTGAATGTAGACCTGGTGCTGCAAAGCCGCATTTAAGTTTGATTCCCCCAAACTTTACTTCCCGCTACCTGCGTCGGCAGCCTGTAAGTCGAGGTAAATCTGAAGGCCCAGCAGAACAACGGCAAATATTATCAGGAACAAGGCAGCAAAGAACCTGGCTTTCGGGATAGGCTTGATATAGGTGTTCCCCTTTTCATCCGTCGCAGAAAACCGCAGATCAGAAAGTACAAGGCCATTTCCAAAACTTAACCAGACAGCCGCTGTCAGCGCCTCACGCGTCAGGAACAGCGATACCATGCCGATAACAGAAAATAAGATGCCGATTATAACCCGGATTGACATTTTTCCCATGTAACACAAAGATGTAAGAAGGCTGGCGCAGCCGTACAATTGAAGTGCAAGTTAATTCATTTACAGCTACCAGGCGATTTGAAGCTCTTCTAAAATGGAAAATCAGTTTTTAGACCCTTTTTAGCCTTATTTCTACTGGTTTGCACCGTTCTTCATAAATTTTTATGCTCTAAATTTTGAAATAATAAATTTTATGTGAAACATTTGTCGTGTTCATCTGGGTATAAGTAACGTACTCATTTTTTAACAACTTACTAAGGCAATGCAAAAAAAGGCGCTTTTATCATTAAGTATGATAAAACACTCTTCAAATACGGAGAGTGCGACTTTTTCTATCCTTCTAACAAGGGTAGTTTTTACACCTTCCATATCTGTAGTCCGCTACAGGCCCTAGGCCGGCGTACTTACCGACTGCCTATGCGGTAGTCATTCTTTCATCAATCTTCCTGAATAGCAAAAGACACCGGGCATAACGATGCCTGCAGGTCAAGGCTATTGTTATCCGGTTTTTTTATATCATTTATACGCCCTGCTTTGCACGGCAAGGGCTTATTATTTTCTATAAGATGAATCCATCCGAATTCATTGTTATTGTTGCCGGTGAGCAACACACCATTTATGCCCAGCAGATATGCCAGGAAATGGAGCAATCAGCTAAAGCCAGAGGAACAGGCATAGCCAAGCGTTCTCCGGACTATATCGTCCAGAAAATGCAGGAAGGCAAGGCTGTTATTGCGCTCCACCACGACGGCACCTGGGCTGGTTTCTGCTACATCGAAACCTGGGGTCACGGCAAATATGTGGCTAACTCTGGTCTGATCGTAGCGCCGGATCTGCGCAAGAGTGGCCTTGCCCGCCAAATCAAGCAGAAAATTTTTGAGTTGTCGCGCAAGAAGTATCCTGATGCAAAAATTTTCGGCTTAACGACTGCTCTTGCTGTGATGCGCATTAACTCCAGCCTGGGGTATAAACCTGTTACCTTCTCTGAACTAACAGACGATGAGGAGTTCTGGAAAGGCTGCCGCAGCTGCGTGAACTTTGAGATCCTGCAGAGTAAGAACCGAACCAACTGCCTTTGTACAGCGATGCTCTACGACCCTGCCAAAGAGGAGAGTTTCATGGCTTTGCCCGTTGTAGAGAAGAAACCGCAGCCAAAAACTTATAGCGTGCAGGAGCGATGGACGCGGCATCGCCAGCGCCCATCGCAGCAGCCGGAAAACACGTCTTCCAAAGTGTCGGCAGCTTAGTTACCCTTAACCTGACAAAAAACATATAGAATGAAAAAAGTAGTTTTAGCCTTTAGTGGCGGATTGGATACCTCTTATTGTGCCATTTACCTGGCCCAGGAACTAGGCCTGGAAGTGTATACAGCCATTGTAGACACAGGTGGATTTTCTGCTGAAGAACTGGAAGACATTGAGCGACGTGCCTATGCCATGGGTTCTAAAAAGCATACCCATCTTGATGAAACGGAAAACTTCTACAACAGCTGTATCCGCTACCTGATATACGGTAACGTACTCAAGAACAATGTCTATCCGCTGTCGGTGAGTGCAGAGCGTGTAACACAGGCACTGGCCATCGCTAACTATGCTAAAACGATTGACGCTGATTATGTGGCGCATGGCAGCACCGGCGCCGGTAACGACCAGGTGCGCTTCGATATGATTTTCCAGGCCATTATACCGGAAGTGGAAATCATCACGCCTATCCGCGATAAAAAGCTGTCGCGGGAAGAGGAGATTGAATACCTAAAGCAGCATGGGGTGGAAATGGATTTCAAAAAAGCGCAGTATTCCATCAACAAAGGCATCTGGGGAACATCCGTAGGAGGGAAGGAAACCTTAACCTCTCACCTGCCTTTGCCAGAGGAAGCCTACCCGACGCCGCTGAGCAAGCAGGACCCGGAGCGCGTAACGCTGCATTTTGAGAAAGGCGAACTGGTGGGTATAAATGAGCAGACTTTTGCGCACCCGGTACAGGCCATTCAGCACCTGCAGGAAATGGCGGCACCTTTTGCTATTGGGCGCGACATACACGTGGGCGACACTATCATTGGCATCAAAGGACGTGTTGGCTTCGAAGCCGCCGCACCAATGGTCATCATCAAGGCGCACCATACGTTGGAAAAACACGTGCTAACCAAGTGGCAGCTTTACTGGAAAGACCAGCTGTCCGTCTGGTATGGCAACTGGCTGCATGAGGGACAACTGCTCGACCCTGCCATGCGTGACATAGAGGCCTTTTTGCAGAACACACAGCAGAATGTAACTGGTAAAGTGCACGTGCTGCTGGCGCCTTACCGCTTCCAGGTTGAAGGTATTGAGAGTGCACATGACCTGATGAGCAATAAGTTTGGCACTTACGGAGAAATGAACCGCGCCTGGACTTCGGATGATGTAAAAGGCTTCGCGAAGATTTTCGGCAACCAGACAAAGATGTACCATAGCATCAACAGCGAGACAGCATGGGAGACCAAGTAAATGTGAAAGCCGGTATAGTAGGCGGTGCAGGCTATACCGGAGGAGAACTATTGCGCCTCCTGGTGCACCACCCGAACGTACACATTGCTTTTGTTCACAGCAACAGCCAGGCGGGCAAACCTGTGTATGACGTCCACAAAGATCTGCTAGGTGATACTGAGCTTGCTTTTACCGATACGCTAGAGCCAGCCGTGGATGTGCTGTTTCTTTGTGTGGGCCATGGCGAGGCGAAGAAGTTTGTAGAGGCCAGCGACCTGCCGAAACACATAAAAATAATCGACCTGAGCCAGGATTTCCGCTGGAACGAAAGTGTTACAGAAGCTTCTGTTAGTGGCGCCGGACGCACTTTTGTGTATGGTTTGCCGGAGCTGCAGCGCGAGGCGATAAAAGAAGCGGAGAACATTGCAAACCCAGGCTGCTTTGCCACTGCCATACAACTGGGCCTGCTGCCTTTGGCGGCAGAAAAGCTATTGACAGAGGAGGTGCACGTAAGCGGCATTACCGGTAGCACCGGCGCCGGGCAAAGCTTGTCAGCCACGTCGCACTACAGCTGGCGCAGCAGTAACATCTCCAACTATAAAGTGCTGAACCACCAGCACCTGCACGAGATACGCCGCACGCTGCAAGGGCTGCAGGAAGAGAAACTGCCGGAGATAAACTTCGTGCCTTACCGGGGACCTTTTACGCGCGGCATTCTGTGCACTTCCTATCTCCGCAGCAGCCTGAGCCAAAGCGAAGCAGCAGAACTATATAAAGCTTTCTATAAGGAGCATCCTTTTGTCAGCATAAGCGCGTCTGTACCTGACCTGAAGCAGGTGGTAAACACAAACAAATGCCTGTTGCACCTGGAAAAGCAGGGCGACAACCTTGTCATCACCAGTATGATTGATAACTTACTGAAAGGAGCCTCCGGCCAGGCGGTGCAAAACATGAACCTGCTCTTCGGCCTGAACGAAAGGGCTGGTCTAAACCTGAAAGCATCCGCTTTCTAGAAAGTGAAAAATTCAACAATTAACTTATAATACCTATAACCATGTACATCAAGTACTTCCTTTACTGTTTAACCTCTTACCTCTAACTTCATCTTTATGAATTTATTCGACGTTTATCCCCTCTTTGATATCACACCTGTAAAAGCACAAGGCGCCTATCTCTGGGACAAGAACGGCAAACGCTACCTTGACCTGTACGGCGGACACGCAGTCATCTCCATCGGCCATAGCCACCCGCATTATGTGAAGCGCATGGCAAGGCAACTGTACGACATCGGCTTTTATTCTAATTCTGTTCAAATGCCACTACAGCAGGAACTGGCAGAAAAATTAGGTAAGCTTAGTGGCTACGAGGACTATAACCTCTTCCTGTGCAGTTCCGGTGCCGAGGCAAATGAGAATGCGCTTAAAGTAGCTTCTTTTCATACAGGTCGTAAAAAGGTTATCGCATTTAAAGGAGCATTTCATGGCCGCACATCTGCTGCCGTGGCCGCAACGGATAATCCCGCGATACAAGCGCCTATCAACCAAACGGAAAACGTCGTATTTGTTCCTCTTAATGATGTTGCTGCCTTCCATGATGCCCTTGAGGTGCATGGTGCTGAACTGGCCGCTGTGATTGTGGAGGGCATACAGGGTGTAGGCGGCGTGCATGCGCCGGGAAAAGATTTCCTGAAGGAAGTAGCTGCTGGTTGTGAGCGTGTGGGAGCGCTTCTTATCCTGGATGAAGTACAGACAGGCTACGGTCGCACAGGCAAATTCTTTGCTCACCAGCACTCTGATGTGAAGCCAGACCTGATAACTGTTGCCAAAGGAATGGGAAATGGTTTCCCCGTGGCAGGTGTGCTGATTCACCCGAAAGTAGAAGCGAAGCATGGCATGCTGGGTACGACCTTTGGCGGAAACTACCTTGCTTGTGTGGCAGCCCTTGCGGTGCTGGAAGTAATAGAAGACGAAAACCTGCTGGAGAACGCGCAGCGCATCGGCAAGAGGCTGATAGAGGCGATGCGGGAGTTGCCGGGGGTGCGTGAAGTACGCGGAGAAGGGTTGATGATAGGGGTGGAACTGGAGGAGCCATGCGCCCCTATCCGGAAACAACTACTCACGGAGTACGGCATCTTCACCGGGTCTTCCTCTGACAAAAACACGCTGCGTCTCCTGCCTCCTCTGTGCATTGGCGCCCGTGAAGTAGAAACTTTCCTTTCTGCTTTTGAATCCATTCTTCATACTTCTACCATACAAGCCGACTAATGAAAAAATTTACTTCTGTGCAGGATGTTGCCAATCTGAAAGAATTGGTGCTGGAGGCACAGCAATTAAAGCAAAATCCATATCAGCATAAAACATTAGGCCAGAACAAAACACTAGGCCTGCTTTTCCTGAACCCAAGCCTGCGCACCCGCATGAGCACCCAGATAGCAGGTGCCAACCTGGGCATGAATGTGATGGTGATGAACCTCGACAAAGAAGGCTGGGCGCTGGAAACACAGGAGGGTGCCGTCATGAACGGAAGCACCGTGGAGCACATCAAGGAAGCAGCAGCCGTAATGGGGCAGTACTGTGACATTATTGGCATCCGCTCTTTCCCGAAGCTGCAGAACCGCGAGGAAGATTACAGCGAAGACCTGCTTCATAAATTTATTTCCTATTGCAAAGTGCCGGTCGTGAGCTTGGAGTCTGCCACGCGCCACCCGCTGCAAAGCTTTGCCGACCTGCTGACCATTACCGAAAATGCTTCGGCAGGAAAACGGCCTAAAGTGGTGCTGACATGGGCACCGCACGTGAAAGCCATTCCGCAATGTGTCGCCAACTCCTTTGCGGAGTGGATGGGGCAGGCGGAGGTGGACCTGGTCATCACGCACCCCGAGGGGTACGAACTGGCCGACGAGTTCACCAAAAATGCCCGGGTAACCACCAATCAGCAGGAGGCGCTGCAGGATGCAGACTTTGTCTATGTTAAAAACTGGTCGAGCTACACCCAGTACGGGCAGGTGCTCACAGACGGCGAAGGCTGGATGATGACAAACGAAAAGCTGCAAAACACCAATAACAGCAAGGTCTTGCACTGCCTGCCGGTGCGCCGCAATGTAGAGCTAAGCGACGAGATCCTGGACGGACCTGATTCGCTGGTGCTGGAGCAGGCAAACAACAGAGTTTATGCTGCGCAAACAGTGCTGAAGCGACTGCTGGAGGGTTTAAGGTAAATAAGGGTGGCTGGTAAGACTTTATCTTCTTACCAGCTACAATGAAATGAAATATGCAAGAGCTAAACATCATAAAGATTGGTGGCAACATTCTGGACAAACCCACCCAGCTTCAGCGCTTCCTCAGCGATTTTGCTTCTTTGCCAGGTTCCAAAATGCTGGTGCATGGTGGCGGGAAGATAGCCTCGACTATTGGCCAGCGGCTGGGTATTACACCAAAGTACAACGAAGGCCGCCGTATTACAGACGCAGAAACGCTGGAACTGGTAACGATGGTCTATGGTGGCCTTATCAACAAGCAGGTTGTCGCGCAGCTGCAGGCATTAAGCTGTAATGCCATTGGTTTAACAGGTGCCGATGCCAATGCCATACTGGCGTCTAAAAGGCCGGTGAGAGAAATAGACTACGGCTATGCCGGTGATGTGGCAGGTAATAAAAGCATTAATGCAGAGGTGCTGCACGGGCTTCTAGCAATGGGAATAACGCCTGTTTTTGCACCACTGACACATGATGGACACGGGAGCCTCTTAAACACCAATGCCGATACCATCGCCTCGGTGCTGGCAACTGCCCTGGCTTCCCTGTACCAGGTGAGGCTAATTTACTGCTTTGAGAAAAAAGGCGTGCTGCAGGATGCCACAGATGAGGCTTCCGTGATTTCGGAAATAAATCCTGTCAAGTTCAGGGAGCTGAAAGAAACAGGCGTTGTGTCAGAGGGGATGATACCGAAACTGGATAATGCGTTTGCGGCACTAGGCCAAGGCGTGAAGGCCGTGCAGATTGGAGATGCCTCCGAAATTAATGATATTGTAGCAGGCGGAAGGGCGGGCACGCTGCTTACGCTGTAGTTTTACCCTTAAGCACTTTAAACCAACTATAATGAGTTCTGAAAAAAAAGTAGCCATCCTTGGCGGCGGCAATATGGGTATTGCGCTTGCTAAAGGCATGGTGGCATCCTGCAAATATGCTCCTGCTGCTATCACCCTGACCCGCCGCAACCTGCGGGCACTTGAAAGCATGGAGAAAGAAGGATACAAAATATCAAACGATAATGCCCGTGCCGTAGAAGAGGCTGATATCATTATCCTTAGCATGCTTCCTCAACAACTTGATTCTGTGTTGGATGCTGTGGCGGAGAAGGTGGATGTGCAACGACATCTTTTCATATCGATTGTAACAGGCGTAACAGTGGCAGACATTGTGGAGCGGGTAGGGAAGATGGGACTGCAGGTGATTCGTGCCATGCCGAACACGGCCATCGCCATTCGGGAGTCTATGACCTGTATTGCCGGCAACAAGGCCTCTGAAGAGAACCTGAACCTGGTGAAGGAAATATTTGAGGCAGTAGGCGATACCGTCGAGATTGAGGAGGAACTTATGACATCGGCTACAGCGCTTTGCGCCTGTGGTATTGCTTTCTTCCTGCGCTCTATACGGGCGGCCACACAAGGCGGCACAGAAATAGGCTTCCATGCGGCAGATGCACTGCGTATGGCTGCACAGACAGCCAAGGGAGCTGCCTCTTTGCTGCTGCACTTCCAGAGCCATCCTGAGAATGAGATAGACAAGGTAACCTCTCCTAAAGGCTGCACCATTGCCGGCTTAAACGAGATGGAGCATAACGGTTTTAGTTCTGCTCTTATAAAAGGCATCAAAACCTCTTCTAATAAGGCGGAACAGCTTTATCATAAAGAAAAGTAAAACAGACAATATTCCCTCAAATGACACTCCGAAAGCGCTATGAGGAAGCACTGGAACTGCTGCAAAATTTAATTCAAACCCAGTCCTTCAGCAAAGAAGAGGGTGATACGGCAGACATGATTGCGCACTTTCTGAGAGAGCGTGGCGTGGAGCTTCACCGGGAACAGCACAATGTGTGGGCGTTCAACAAACATTATGAGGAGGGTAAGCCCACCATCCTGCTAAACTCGCACCACGACACTGTAAAACCAAACCCCAGCTGGTCCCGCAATCCGCTTGAGGCTGCCGTGGGAGAAGGCAAGTTGTTTGGGTTGGGCAGCAATGATGCAGGAGGTTGCCTCGTTTCCCTTATCGCTACTTTTCTGCATTTCTATGAGCGGGAGGACCTGAAGTACAATATAGTGCTGGCAGCTACGGCAGAAGAGGAAATCTCCGGCAGGAATGGCATTGAGTTGATTCTGCCGCAACTGGGTGCATTGGAGGCTGCCATCGTTGGCGAGCCGACAGAGATGCATCTGGCCATAGCAGAAAAAGGTTTGATGGTGCTGGATTGTGAGGCAAAGGGCAAGGCAGGGCATGCCGCCCGGGAAGAAGGGCTGAATGCCATTTATGAGGCACTGCCGGATATAAAGTGGTTTCAGCAGTACCGTTTTCCGAAGGTCTCTGATTACCTGGGCCCGGTGAAGATGAGCGTGACGATGGTGCAGGCAGGTACACAACATAACGTAGTGCCAGACAGCTGCCGGTTTACAGTAGATGTTCGCTTAACAGATGCCTATACCATAGAAGAGGTGCTGGCGGTAATACAGCAGCATGTAAAGGCAGAGGTAACCCCACGCTCCATGCGCCTGAAGCCTTCCGCGATCCCGGTCCATCACCCTTTGGTACAGGCAGGCATTCGGATGGGGCGCCAGACCTACGGTTCTCCCACTACGTCAGATCAGGCACTTATGCCTTTCCCGTCACTGAAGATGGGTCCTGGCTTCTCCGGTCGCTCCCACATGGCAGATGAGTTTATTTATCTGGAGGAGATAGAGGAGGGTATTAAGCTGTACATTGAACTGCTGGAGCAGGTAGTCTGAGCGGCGTTAGCTTCGTAACCATCTGCGAGTTGCCATGCTGCGTTTTTCACCAGTATGCAAAGCCGCTGCTCATGTTGTATGGTTTACTTATTACGAAGCGATTAGCTGCGACAACTATTTTTGATTTAAAGCTATAAAAGCATGAATATAGCTGTTGGTGAAAACACGCAACAGCGGCGAACAGTGAAAACGCACAACAGCGGCAAAATTTATTACTAGCACATTATTTAGTCAGCACATACACACATTATTTTATTAGCACATTCCAACATGAAACTTTGGCAAAAGAACACAGGCACAGAAGCTGAGATAGAGAAATTTACAGTGGGCAAAGATGCAGAGCTGGACATGCAGCTGGCGCCTTTCGATGTGCTTGGCTCACTGGCGCACACGCGCATGCTGCAAAGCATCGGGCTGTTGACTGCCGAAGAATTAGATGTGCTGCAGGCAGAACTGAAGAATATATACAAAGCTATTGAAGCAGGTAACTTTGCCATAGAGCCGGGTGTGGAAGACATCCATTCGCAGGTAGAACTGGAGCTGACTCGCCGTGTGGGGGAAGCCGGGAAAAAAATTCACAGCGGCCGTTCCCGAAACGACCAGGTACTGCTGGACCTTAAGCTGTTTTTCCGGCACCAGCTACAGGAGACAGTTGAAAGCACAAAAGAGCTTTTTGATTTGCTGCAGCAACAAAGCGAGAAGTACAAAGAGGTGTTATTGCCCGGTTATACGCACCTGCAGATTGCCATGCCTTCCTCTTTTGGCTTGTGGTTCGGGGCCTATGCCGAAAGTTTAGTAGACGACATGTACCTGCTGCAGGCCACTTATAAAATAGCTGACAAAAACCCGCTGGGCTCTGCTGCCGGCTATGGTTCCTCTTTCCCCCTCAACCGCCAGATGACAACAGATTTGCTGGGCTTCGGGAGCATGAACTATAATGTGGTGTACGCACAGATGGGCCGTGGTAAATCAGAGCGTGTAGTAGCGACAGCACTGGCCGCTGTGGCAGCCACACTGGCTAAAATGGCGATGGACCTTTGCCTGTACATGAACCAGAATTTCGGTTTCATCACGCTGCCTGATAGCCTCACCACCGGCTCCAGTATTATGCCACACAAAAAGAACCCTGATGTGTTTGAACTGCTGCGCGGTAAGTGCAATAAGCTGCAGGCCCTGCCAACGGAAATTTCGATGCTGCTCATCAACCTGCCTTCCGGCTACCACCGCGATCTGCAGCTGCTGAAAGAGAATCTCTTCCCGGCTTTTGAAGAGCTTCAGAACTGCCTGCAGATGATGGCTTTTATGATAAAGCAGGTCCAGGTAAAGGAGAACATCCTGCAGGACGAAAAGTACCAGTACCTCTTTAGCGTGGATGCCGTGAATGCGCTGGTGCTCGAGGGTGTGCCTTTCCGGGATGCCTATAAAAGAGTAGGAGCTGATATAGAGGCCGGCACATTTGCCCCAACAGCAACCGTGACGCATACGCATGAAGGCAGCATCGGGAACCTCTGCAATGAAGAAATAGCTTCTCAGATGAAGAAGGCTTTGGAGCAATTTAACTTTGAGCGCGTGCAGGCAGCATACGCAGAACTTTTAAGTTAGTAGATATAGTTTTTGGCGCCTTTAGGTTCTTAATAAATTTGCTGCTACTGGTGCACAAGGTGGTTATGTGGGAAAGTACAGGACAGGAATGCAGAAATCCAAGTTTCTCATTCAAGTAAAAGAGGGCCAGAAGCCCTCTTTTTTATTTTAGAGCAACCCAATAAACGTACGCTTTGCAATTGCTCCTGGTGGTGTTTTTTTCCCTTTTAAAGCAGGTACTTTAAATCTTGTTAGAATTAAATATCTATTCTTTTTTATCGCGTATAACAGGCAAATCTTAGCATTGAGATAATGTAAGTTTCAGCCGTGATTCCTATCAAAATTCACACCCAGCCAGATGATTCTACCTGTGGGCCCACAAGCCTGCATGCAGTCTATCGCTATTTTAAGGACCCTATTTCACTGAGTGAAGTAATAAAAGAGGTTCCTTACCTCGATGAGGGAGGAACCCTGGAGGTGTTGCTTGCCTGCCATGCCCTGCAGCGGGGATACAAGGCACGCATCTACACTTATAACCTCCATATCTTCGACCCGACCTGGTTTTCCCTTAGCAACGAGGAAATTATCATAAAGCTGGAGAAACAGATGCAGGTAAAGAAGGGTAGTAAGCTTCAACGGGCCTCTCGTGCTTATATTGATTTCCTGCACCTTGGCGGTGAGTTGCACTGTCGCGACCTCACTAAAACCATGCTGCGGGAGTACTTTGACAAAGGGATTCCCTTGCTTACCGGCTTAAGTGCCACCTACCTGTACCAAAGCGCGCGGGAACTGGAAGACGAGCTTGGGAAATCCATCTATCATGATGTGCAAGGCTATCCGATGGGGCACTTTGTCGTGCTCTGCGGCTTTGCCGAAGACCCTAAATTCATTGTGGTAGCTGATCCTTACCGTGAGAACCCTTATTTCGGTGACAATTACTACGAAGTGAAAGCCTCTCACCTGATTAACTCCATTATGTTGGGGATGGCCACTTTTGATGCTAACCTGTTAGCAATACGACCTGCCAATCAAGACCCAGTGCAAGAATAAAACATGCGAAAAATAGTAGTTGTTGATTATCCCAGGGATTGGGATGAAGCGACAGAAGACACTGAAGTAGTCGATACGCAGACTTACCTGACCGACTCCACTTATATCGACATCAAGAACGCCCGGATTTTTAACCTTAGCCGCTCGTACCGCTACCAAAGCGCAGGCTACTACGTATCCCTTCTGGCAGAAGCCAGGGGCCACAAAGCCATCCCCAGCGTGACAACTATGCAGGACCTGAAAAGCCCCACAATAGTCAGGGCGATTACAGTGGAGCTGAACGAGCTGATTCAGAAAAGCCTGGCGGGGCTGCGGTCAAACACTTTTACCCTTAGTATCTACTTTGGGCACAATGTGGCGATGAAGTACGAGAAGCTGTGTAAGCAACTGCACGACCTTTTTAAAGCTCCCCTGTTGCGGGCCCAGTTTGTTTACAAAGAAGAGTGGGTGTTGCAGAGCATATCCCCGATACCTGTTAACGAGGTACCTGAAAGTCATAAAAAGGATTTAAAGCGCTTTGCGAAAGCATATTTTGCAAGGCACCGCTTCTCCAGTGCCCGTATATCCCGCAAAATTTACGATTTGGCCATCCTGGTAGACCCGAATGAAAAAGCGCCGCCCTCCAACGATAAAGCCATACAATATTTTGTGGAGGCGGCAGAGAGCCAGGGCTTTTACACAGAACTGATAACAAAGGACGACTACCGCAGGCTTCCTGAGTTTGATGCGCTTTTTATCCGGGAAACTACGGCTGTGAACCACCATACCTACCGCTTTGCCCGAAAAGCGAACGCAGATGGACTTGTCGTCATCGATGACCCTGTTTCGATTCTGCGCTGCACGAACAAAGTCTACCTCGCGGAACTGCTGACGAAAGCAAAG
Source organism: Pontibacter brevis (assembly GCF_054779655.1). Classification (NCBI taxonomy): domain Bacteria; kingdom Pseudomonadati; phylum Bacteroidota; class Cytophagia; order Cytophagales; family Hymenobacteraceae; genus Pontibacter; species Pontibacter brevis. The sequence continues at coordinate 6,899 of NZ_BAAGXV010000007.1, read as the reverse complement.
GTGCCGGTTCCCAAAACCATGATCATCCACAAAGACAACCGGGCACAGGTAGAAAGCGCCTTGGGTTTGCCTTGTGTGCTCAAGAAACCCGACAGTTCATTCTCTCAGGGGGTAGTTAAAGCGAGGGATGAGGAAGAACTGAAGCAGGAACTGGATAAAATGCTGGCTGACTCAGAACTGATTATCGGCCAGGAATACAAGCCCACTGATTTTGACTGGCGCATCGGCGTGCTGGACAAGCAGCCCCTGTATGCCTGCAAATATTTTATGGCCAAAGGGCACTGGCAAATCTATAACTGGAACGGTAAAAAGAAGAAGGATGAGGAAGGAGCGGGCGAAGTAGTGCCTTTTGAGCAGGTGCCTTTCCATGTGTTGCACACAGCCCTGAAAGCAGCAAACTTAATTGGCAACGGCCTGTATGGGGTGGATGTGAAAGAGATTGACGGGAAAGCTTATGTGATTGAGGTAAACGACAACCCGAGTATAGATGCAGGAGTGGAAGACAAAATCCTGAAGAAAGAGCTCTATGTCTCGATCATCAAATCCATTAAAAGACGCATTGACACGCATAAAAACAGCCGGAACTATGAATAACCCGAAGCAAACCCTGCACCTGTTCCAAGGTTTTGGTGTAGAATTAGAATACATGATTGTGCAACGCGATACCCTGCAGGTAGTTCCTATTACAGACAAGCTGATTTATGAAGAGGTAGGTGAATACCTGTCGGATGTGGAGTTCGGGGACATTGCATGGAGCAACGAGCTGGTGCTGCATGTGGTAGAGTTGAAAACACAGGAACCAGCTCGCAGTTTGCTGGGCTTACAGGAGAAGTTTCAGGCGCACGTGCAAAAAATAAATGGGGTGCTGGAAAAACACAACGCCATGCTATTGCCGACAGGTGCGCACCCGCTCATGAACCCGGATACCGATACACAGTTATGGCCGCACGAGCACAATGCTGTTTATGAAGCCTACAACCGCATATTTGACTGCCGCGGTCACGGTTGGTCCAACCTGCAGAGCACGCACCTGAACCTGCCTTTCGCAAACGACGAAGAGTTTGCAAAGCTGCATGCCGCTATCCGGGTATTGCTGCCAATTATTCCGGCCATCAGTGCTTCTTCACCCATCCTGGATGGTAAAGTAACTGGCCTGCAGGACACGCGGCTGGAGGTGTATCGCCACAACCAGGACAAAATACCTGCCATAGCAGGAAAAATAGTGCCGGAGGCTGTCTTTTCAAAGCAGGAATATGAAGAGCAGATCCTTCAAAGAATATACCAGGACATCGCGCCTCACGACACGGAGGGAGTTTTACAGGAAGAATTCCTTAATTCCCGTGGCGCTATTGCCCGTTTTGTACGGGATGCCATCGAGATACGCATCATCGACATTCAGGAGAGTCCGGTGGCCGATATAGCAGTGTTGCAGGCGATTGTGATGGTGCTGGAGGCGCTGGTGGCGGAGCGGTGGGTACCGCTTGCCGATTTGAAGAAATGGGATGAGAACGAGTTGGCAGCGCTGTTGCTGGAGGTTATCCGGAAAGGGCAGAAGGCTGTTGTCACCAACCCGGACTATGCCCGTTGTTTCGGGTTTGTGTGTAGCGGGAACTGCACAGCAGGGGAGCTCTGGAAGCATCTTGTGGAGGAGCTGCTTGTGCTGGATGACGAACCCGAAGTTGCACATGCACTGAACATACTGGTATCCAGGGGCAACTTGTCTACCCGGATTTTGAAGGCAACAGGTGAGGACCCCTCTGATGAAAAAATACGGGAAGTATACCAGCAATTGGCAAGGTGCCTGCAGCAGGGCGGGGTATTTCTTCCTGGGGAGCTATGTTGAGCTTTGTATTAACCTGCGAGCATGGTGGCAACAATGTGCCTGCTGCTTATGCCTCTCTTTTCGAGGGGGAGCAGGAACTGCTGGCTTCTCACCGTGGCTACGATATAGGCGCAAAGGAACTGTTCGAGGAGCTGAAAAGCCTGGCCCACGCCTCCTTTTTTGCTGAGACCTCACGACTTCTCGTAGAGTTAAACCGCTCGCTTCACCACAAAAACCTTTTTTCTTCTGTCACAAAAAAACTGCCTGCCCGGGAAAAGCAGCGGGTCCTGCAGGAATATTATTTCCCTTACCGGCAGGCTGTAGAGGCCCGGATTCAGGAATATGTCAGTGCAGGTATGCAGGTTTTACACATCTCCGTGCATTCCTTTACGCCGGGGCTGGAGGGTAAAGAGCGGAAAGCAGATATTGGGTTGCTATATGATCCAAACAGGGGGTCTGAAAAAAACTTTTGCCGTAACTGGAAAAAGCATTTTCTGCAGCTGGAACCTAGCCTTCGTGTTCGGTTTAATTATCCTTATTTAGGTGTTTCTGATGGATTCCCCCCCTACCTGCGGCGCAGTTATTCAGAGCAGCAGTACATAGGCATAGAACTGGAGGTAAACCAAAGTTTTCCATTAGGAGACAGGTACGAATGGAAAAGGATACAGCGTATCGTAAAAGAGAGTCTGCAAAGAACACAACTGCTTTAGCAGCAAAAGAAAAGTTTAGCTACCCCATCAAAATATTGGAAAAACTGCGTTTCCGATAACAAAATGAAGTCATATGAAGTATTGTACAGGAGTATATAAACCTTTTGTGGGGCAGAAGTAACGTGTAGTAGGCAAAAGAGGTGGCTATATAAATAAGTTTATTCACCAATAAATCCTTAAACTATGAAAATGAAAAGTCTACTACAGTTAGTTGTAGTTCTGCTCACGGGGCAATTCCTTTTTTCGTGTAGTTCAGCTGAGTACTACAAATTTTCCGCTCAAAAGCCTGAGGCTTACAACAAGGTGCAGAAAGAGAAGCATGCCCCTGTTGAATTAAATGCATCTATGGCGGAAGTAGCTCTTGCTGCCGCTAATGAGGAAGCCAAGGAAGCAGAGTCAGCACCGGAGATAGAGGCGAGTGCAGCCGTAACGGCCCCGGTGAAGAGAAGCAAAGCTACGGCGATAGTGAAAACGCCTGCTGTTGAAGAAGTTGCCCCTCTGAAGAAGAGAGAGGTAACAATAACAGAGGCAGAGGCCCTGGCCATGGCCAAAGAACGCTTTGCTAATATGACAAAGGCAGAGAAAAAGACACTGAAGAAGGAGTTGAGGGAAGCTTACCGCCAGGGAGGGGGAGGTGCTAACATCATCGAAATCATTCTGGCGGTGCTGTTACCGCCGCTGGCTGTGTTCCTGCACGATGGCATTGGTACTTCTTTCTGGATAAGCATTATCCTGACACTGCTATTTATTATACCAGGTATCATTTATGCCCTGCTGGTAGTAACAGATACTATCTAACACACAAAATTAAGCTAAAATAAAAGGAGCACCGTCAGCAGCGGTGCTCCTTTTATTTTAAGGGTACTTGAATTAACCTCATTTTTTCGATATCGTTACAGGAGTATATTGACTTAAACAAGGCACATACATAATCCTTACAAAACATTTACAAAATGGAGTACAAGGACTATTATACCATACTGGGAGTAGATAAAAAAGCTTCACAGGCCGACATCAAAAAGGCATACCGCGCACTGGCGAAGAAGTATCACCCTGATAAAAACAAAGGCGACAAAGCTGCGGAAGATAAATTCAAAGATATAAGTGAAGCTTACGAAGTGCTGGGAGACGAAACAAAGCGCCAACAGTACGACCAGCTGGGAGCTAACTGGCGGCAATTCCAGAATGCAGGTCCGGGAGGCGGACAGTACTACGGACAACCGGGAGGTTTTACGGAGGCAGATTTCAGCGACATGTTTGGCGGCGGGGCCGGAGGTGGGTTCTCAGATTTCTTTCAGCAGTTTTTTGGCGGAGGCGGGGGCGGCTTTGGCCAGGCCGGAGGTGGCAGAGCCAGAGCTCGCCAAAGTCAGGACTATAAGGCTGATTTAGAGATTTCTTTAACGGAGGCATATACTGGCACTTCCAGGCTCATCAACCTGAATAATCAGCAGCTCCGCATCACCACCAAACCCGGTGTGGCCGACGGGCAGCAGTTGCGCATAAAAGGCAAAGGCGGCCCAGCAGCGGGAGGTGGCGCTCCGGGAGATTTATACATTGACGTCCATGTACATCCGGACCCTCGGTTCGAGCGGCGCGGCAACGATTTGTATACCACGCTGCCTGTTGACTTATTCACAGCCATTTTGGGAGGACAGGCACAGGTAACTACTATGAGTGGCTTGCTCAAACTGAACATACCCGCCGGCACTCAGGCAGGCAAAACACTGCGCCTTCGCGGAAAAGGAATGCCTGTTTACGGTAAATCAGACCAGTTCGGTGACCTTTACGTAAAAATAGAAGTAAATCTGCCTACAGACTTGTCTGCCGAAGAACGCCAACTCTTTGAAAAGCTACGTGATATGAGGCAGGCAAAGGCAGTCTGAAAATTTTATTGTCAACTAAGCTTAAGGTTTTTTGCCATGTTAGTGACCTTTGAACAAACCAGAACCTACAGCCCCTTAGAGGAATTTTTAGATAGTGTTGCTGATCAGCAGCTAACATACTATGCTTCGGACCTGCTGGAGAAGCATTGTTGTGATAGCATGGAGCAATTGGGGCAGGCTGTGCGACGCGCTACAGAGGTCTGCCATACCATGCACCTTCCGCTTCGGGAGAACTTTAAAGTTGTCTACCGCTCGCAGAACGGGGAAGTAGTGCAGGATTGGCGTCTTTCCCCCATGGCTTACCTCCTCATGGTCATTAACTCCGATTCACACAACGATGTGGTGGCTCGCATGCAGGTAGAAATGGTAAAGCGGGTGCTTAATTCATAGTCAGAGGCACAGGCTGTGGCAGGGCCTCCTGCCTGCTTAGTACAGCCCCCCAGTTGAATTGCAGGCACAGGCGGCGCATATTGTCCGGCAAAGCAGCTTTAATCTGCACCGTCTCCCCGGAAAACGGATGGCTGAAACACAGTTCGGCGGCATGCAGCAGGAGGAAAGGACTTTTCAGTTCCTCCAGAAACATCTTGTTGTGCCGCCAGTCGCCATGCCGTTTGTCACCTACTATATAGTGCCTGATGTGGGCAAAGTGCTTTCGTATCTGGTGCATCCGGCCTGTTTCAGGCTTTATCTTCACAAAGCTGTAGCGGGAGGTCTGGTAAGGCCCTACCGGTATTGGCAATTCCGTAGTGGCAAGACGGCTGTAGTGTGTTACTGCTTCCTGTGCTGCTTTGTGCTGGTGGTCTTTGTCCGGGCGTATGGGACTGTCTATGGTATCAGCCTCAGGCGTATATCCGCGCACAATGGCAAAATAGGTTTTATCCGGCTGGCGTTCTTCAAAAGCTTTCACAATAGGAGTAGCCGCCTCCGGCGACTTGGCAAACAACAACACACCTGAAGTACCTCTGTCGAGCCGGTGCACGGTGTACAGGTGGTAACCTAACTGGTCGCGCAACAGTTGCAGGGCAAATTCCTTTTTTTCTTCGGCAATACGTGTGCGGTGCACCAATAACCCATTTGGTTTATTGATGGCTACATAATGCGCATCTTCGTAAATAATCTCCAGCACTATTTTTTATTTTTTTTGCAAAGATACTGTTCCTCTCAAAGTTTACCTCTTTAGAGCCTTGCTTTATAATCAGTGGCTATCTAACGGGGCATGAACGCTTGATTCAGCGTATATTTGCAGAACATTTGATTTCAAAGAAGCATAAAACGGCAGCAGCGATGGCAATATCGATAGACAATCTCCGGAAAGGCAAGAAGTACAGGTTAAAGAATTACGGAGAAGAATTTGAGTTTCAGGTAGTAGAAATGCCGGAAGAGGGAGTATATAAAGTAAAGGACCTAAACACCTTAGACACTTACCTGCTGCACGAACTGGTGAAGTACGGGAAAGGCAAAGATTATGATCTGGATGAGCTGTAACCTTTAGCCACGGCTCACTTTGCCTTTGTTTTCCCAATGGCTTTTCTCAATTTCCAGGCTGCCCGGTTTCCGTACTATTCGTCGTACATAGCGTTCTCCTGCTATACTTCCGTCTTCCCGCCTGTTGCCAATAAAAAGGGTAACAGGCTCCCCGTACTCATTTGTGATGTAGGTGATATCTTTCCCCAGCAGTTTCTGATCGAACCGCTCCTGCGGGGCATAAATCTTGTCCAGCACTTTCAATAATTTCGGGTTAATGGCCATCTTTTATTTTATCTGGGTTAATGTATAGCTTTGTTTCCAGGAGCCAGCACAATATTGCTCCTGCATTCCTTATACTTAAACACAGGCTGAAAGATGCTCTTTATCACGTTACGAAGGATGTAGTTCAAGTTACCAAGGTGCAAGCTATGCTGTGGTTGCTTTGAATTTACGGCAATATCAAACCTCTCTCTGCGTTGAGTCAGGAGGAGGGAAGCCAACTGCTAAACGTACTTGACTTCCCCTCGTATAAACCCGAAGAAACCGAAACTTATGCATGCACCACAAGCACATTATTTTGTTTATATATTAGGAGACCAGTCCCGTAGTAGCCTGAGAATTGGAATAGCCGGAGACCTGCTACAGCAGGTTAACCAAGGTGCTGCAGGAGATGCCGCCCTGGAAGGGAAGAAGCCAAAATTGGTTTACTATGAGCATTATGAACGGGAAGAAATAGCCCTTAACCGGGAGCAGGAAATAAAAAACGGTGGAGAGGACTTTACTTTGCGCCTGATCGAGTCGATGAATCCAAACTGGCTTGACCTGAGTGATACACTGGTCTAAACAGTTAAGAATGTTTTGATGTATGAGATACATGACTCATCCCGAACTTTTTAACCGGGAGTAGGCGACAAATTCATTGAGGATGTTGGCCATTGCCAATCGGATACGGTAAAGCGGTGTAGAGGCTTCTCTATACCGCTTTCCTGTTCTATGGCAGCCCTGCCGCAGCAGTTG